>JANOQU010000154.1:0-7377 GCA_031422355.1 Actinomycetes bacterium | reverse complement strand
CTGCCAATCGACGCACCGGTTCGCTCGTTGTCCGTTGCCCAATTGCAGATGATGGAAATCGCCAGGGCGGTCAGCTTCGATGCGCGGCTGATCGTGATGGACGAACCAACAGCGTCGCTCAGCCGACACGAAGTCGAGCCACTCTTTCGTGTGGTCAACCGCCTGCGCCGAGCTGGCGTGGCGGTGCTTTTCATCAGCCACCATCTCGACGAGGTCTTCGCAATCGCAGATGACGTCACCGTGATGCGCGATGGCGCCGTCGTGGACCAGGGACCCGCATCGGAATTCGACACTGCGTCGGTGGTCCGCTCGATGTTTGGTCGCTCGGTGGACATCGCCCGTGTAGAGCGCCCATCTATCCCGCCAGCCACGGCCGCGCTGTTGCAGGTCGATGACGTATGCACCGGTCGGCTCGATCATGTGTCGATGTCCGTGGCACCCGGAGAAATCGTCGCGGCCACTGGTGGTGTCGGCGCCGGGGTGTCCGAACTGGCCCGTGTTGCGGCTGGTGGGTCCGCGCCGAGTTCAGGCACGGTCCGGGTGCTCGACCGCCACGGAGTCGCTCATCGAATTCGCGGACGCCGACATGCGTTGTCGCTCGGAATTGCGTTCCTCCCTGCGGATCGCAAGCGCCAGGGATTGCTCCTCGACCGGACCGTCGCCGACAACGTGGTACTCGGCCAGCAAGCCAACGGCCGAACCCCCATCTTCACTCCGCGCCGGGTGCGCCACGCCGCCGTCGGGCTGACACCCATGGCGAACATCAAAACCGCAACGGTCGACGTCGGCGTCGCCACGCTGTCCGGTGGCAACCAGCAAAAGGTGATGATCGGCCGGTGGATGGGAGTCGACAGCAGAGTTCTGATTTTCGACGAGCCGACTGCGGGGATCGATATTGCCTCGAAGTTCGAGATTTACAACGAACTGCGCCGTTTGGCCGACGCAGGAGCCGCGATCTTGATCTGCTCGACGGACTTTCAAGAGGTTGGCCAAGTTGCCGATCGGGTCCTTGTCATGCGCGCCGGGCGAATTGTCGGCGAGGTGATGGGCAAGAATGCAACGGAGCACCAATTGCTCCAGATCGAGATGGAGATGTCGGAATGAGCGCCGACCAGATGACGACGGTGCCGAACGAGTCAGGGGTCGAAAAGACCGCGCCTACTGCTGCCGCAAGCGCGCCGATCAAACAGCGGATCCTGCGCTCCGATGCAGTTCGTTTCGTGGCGCCGTTGCTGGTCGCAATTGTCGCGATCTCGATCTACACCAACAACGAGAACGCAAACTTCACGAGCAGCGACAACGTCAAGAACATGTTGCTTCAGGTGTCGGTGCTGGGCATCATCGCGATTGGTCAGACATTCCTGATCGCGGCCGGGCAACTCGACCTGTCGGTTGCGACCCTGGCGGCTCTGGCGGGCGTGATCGGGGCGACCCGGATCAACGACGGCGGATCAGAGTTGTGGGCCGTTCTGCTCGTCTTGGTTGTGTGCGCAACGATTGGATTGATCTGGGGTCTGCTGGTCGCTGGCCTACGAATCCCGCCGTTCATCCTGACGCTCGGCGGTACGAGTTTGTTCGCGTCGATTGCCCTGCGAATCTCAAAGAGTTCACCGGTGCCCGCCCGTGAGCGCTACGAGTGGCTAGGACGGGCGGAGGTCTTCGGCCTGCAGACACCGATCTGGTTTTTCCTGATCGTCGCTGCTGTCGCTGCGCTGGTGATGCGGTACACCCGGTTCGGACGCCACGTGTATGCAACGGGTTCGAACGAGGAAGCGTCGTACCTCACCGGAATTCCCACGGCGCGCACCAAGGTTCTCTGCTTCGTCATCTCCAGCACACTCGCTGGATTCGCCGGGCTCGTGGCGATGGCCAGAATCTCAACCGGCGACCCTCGGGTGGGTTCACAACTCGCCCTGCAGGCAATCGCAGCCGTCGTGCTCGGTGGAGCAACCCTTGCCGGCGGTCGCGGTTCGCCGCTCGGAACATTCGTCGGGGTGGTGTTGCTGGCCGTCGTGCAGTCGGCACTCACCTTCAACAACGTCCAGACCTTCTGGAACGATGCCGTCTTCGGCGGGGTGTTGATCTTCGCAGTGGTCGTGACGGCCATTGGCGATCTCCGGCGACGTCGGGTCGGCTCGCGACCGGTCCTGGCGAATATGGTGCAGCGGACCCCGTCCCCTGCCCAAGCGAATGCCATCCAAGCAAATCCAAGGCAAGACACATCACCAATCAGGGGAGAGCAACATGAATGAGTCAATGAACAATCTCGGCCGCCGCCGGTTCCTTCAGGGAGCAGCCGGCCTTGTCGTCGGCGGTGGCCTGCTGGCGGCCTGCGGGAGCGACGAAGAGAAGTCCGACCCCACGACTGCAGCGACAACTGCAGCGCCGACTGCGGAGACCACCGCTGCAACGACTGCTGCAACGACAGCAGAGACGACGGCAGCGACTGCCGGTGCCGCTGGCCCGACCGAAGGGGTGATCGGACTCACCCTCAACGGTCTCAACGAGTACACCAAGGGTGTCACCACGGGCGTCTACAAGGCGCTCGAAGGTTCTGCCTACACACTCGAAGTGGTTCAGGTGAACTACGACGCAGCCCAGGAACTGTCTGCTGCGGAGGCGTTCCTTGCCAAAGGCGTCGTCGGCCTGGTCATCCAGCCGAACACCGCAGAGTCCGCTGGTGCCGCCGCCGAAAAGGCTGTCGCTGCTGGCGTGCCTGCCGGCAACTGCATCTGGCCCGGGCCGAGCGCTGCAGACGAATTCTTCGTCGGCGTTGCCGAACTGGACTCTGTGCAGGGTGGCCGCCTGATCGGCGAGTACCTGCTCGCCAACGCGACGCCGGGCAAGATCTGCGTGGTCCAGGGCGTTGTCGGCCAGGGCTTCTCGGAGCGCATCGACGAAGGCCTCGACGAGGTCCTCGCCGGAAGCGAGTTCGAAGTCGTGGTTCGTGAGCAAGCGTTCTTCGACCGGACCCAGGCCGTTGGCGTCGTCGAGAAGGCCTTCCAGGCCCACCCCGACCTCGGCATCATCGTTGCGTACTCGGCGTCGATGTCGAACGGGATCGCCCAGTACCTGAAGGATCAGGGCAAGGACACCGTCGTCCACGTTTCGTCCGACGCTGACGAAGAGATGATCACCTGGATGAAGACCCCGTACCTGCAGGCAACCCGCTACTACTCGTCCGCTCAGACCGGTCTGATCGCGGCGAACGCCGTGCTTGCGTCGCTGAAGGGCGAGACACCCGAGTTCCGCACGGTCATCGAACAGGTCATCGCGACCTCCGACGACATCGATGCTGTGGTCGAGGCGAATCCGTTCATGTTCTTCGAGTACAAGGACTTGGTCCAGGACATCTAGTCCAACATCTCGGACATCTCGTCCGAGCGCGTTGACCGGCCGGCCCAGTTCGCTGGGCTGGCCGGACTCTTGATTCAATTTTGAAAATGTGACACAGGGGAAGAGGGGACATGGAGACGGTTCCAGTTATCGACATCGCACCGTTCCTGGAGGGGACTCCGGAGGGCATCGAACAGGTGGCGACCCAGATCGCGCATGCCTGTGAGGAGATCGGGTTTTTTCAGATCACCGGTTATGGGGTCTCGGAGGAGTTCATCCAAGAGGTGTACGACGTCAGTCGTCGATTTTTCGACTTGACCGACGAGCAGAAGGCGGTTGCGGCTCAACCCGCACCCGATCAGGTGCGCGGATGGACCGCTGTTGGGATGGAGGGGCTGTCGTATTCTCTCGATGCCGTCGCGCCGGGGGATCTGAAAGAGAAGATGGACATGGGTCCATTCGATGTACCCGACGACCCGTATTACAACGGTGCCGACGCCGGACCGCATTTCGCGCCGAACGTGTGGACCGATGCGATTCCGGAGATGCGACCACTTTGGGAGCGCTACTTCGCCGAGATGAGCGAAGTGTCACGTCAGGTGATGCGAATTTTCGCAGTCGGGCTCGGTCTCGACATCGAGTACTTCGAGGACAAGATCGACAAGCACATCAGCATGTTCCGAGTGCTCAATTATCCGGATCAGCCCGAGCCGCCGTTGCCAGGCCAGCTTCGAGCAGGCGCCCATTCGGACTACGGCAGCCTGACGTTGCTACGCCAGGAGCAGCGACCCGGAAGCCTGCAGGTGATGACCAAGAGCGGCGAATGGTTCGATGTACCAGCGGTCAAGGGCGCACTCGTCGTCAACATCGGCGACCTGATGGCGGAGTGGACGAATGACCGATGGGTGTCCACCCTGCACCGCGTCGTCAACCCGCCCCGCGACGCAGCCAACGATTCCAGGCGGATCTCGCTCGTTTTCTTCCACCAGCCGAACTACGACGCAATGATCTCGTGCCTGCCGACGTGTCTGCAGCCCGGCGAAGAGCCCAAGCACAAGGTCATCTCCTCCGGCGAGCACCTCTTTTCGAAGTTCGTCAAGCAGTCCACATTCGGCCAGGGTGTCAGCGCGTGAGGTACATCGGATGAGCGTGAGCATTTCGCTGGCCAGCTACATCAGCGCCGATTTTGTTGCGCTGTTCGAGTTCTATGCGACCACGTTCGACCTGCCCGAGGTGATCGAATTGCGCAGCGACATTTTTCGTGGTGCCGATGCGTCCGGCGTCACGATCGGGTTCTCCGCTCCAGTGGTCTACGAGATGCTGAACATCCAGGACTGGGCCGAACCCACTGGCACCAGCCAATACCTCACGTTCGAGTGTGACAGTGATGAAGCGGTGACGGAGACCACCGAGCGAGCGATCGCCAACGGGGCGCGACTGCTGCACGAGCCGTACGAGACGTACTACGGCGCGTACCAATCAGTGATGGCGGATCCCGATGGCAACGTGTTCCGGATCAACCATTTTCGCCCAGCGGCCTGACATTCCCGCCGTGTTGCGCAGCTTGGTACGGTCATCGTCGTGCCCAAGCGAAATCGAGCCAAAGAACAGCGCGCCCTCGGAATCCATGCGCCGGTCGAGCGAGTACCGACCGAACAGGAGCGGGCCGCCAAGCTGTTCGTCGAGAGTGTCAAAGCCCACGAAGAGGCCGATCGGGCAGAGCGGCAGCGGGCCAAGGACGCCGCCGAGCGCGCTGCCCTGCACGAACAGTTGAAGGCCACCAAGCAGACTGCGGCTGAGTTGATCAAACGACTGCGCTCGTCCGAACGTAGGGGCGGTCAGGTTGTCGAGGCAGAGGCGGCCTACCGGATCGCGTTGGCCGAACTGCAGGAGTTTGAAACCGGCGAGCGCCCGCATTGGGCACCGCTCCCGCCGGCACCGGTGGCCGAGGATGTCGAGGGCGTCGAGGACGTCGAGGACGATCAGGTCGAACAGGTCAGCAGCGACCAGACATGAGAGCATGAACCTTCGCGAGCACTGTGCTTGCAAGAGTTTGCAGCAAATGTGACCTCAGGGCAGGCAGAATCGTTCGCGGAACTGGTGGGGGTTTGCGGTTTAGCCGGTGTAGTGGGCGTCGGCGAGATCGAGGACCTCGTCGATGATTTCCAGGCCCTGCAGGACCTCATCGGCCGGGGTGTTGATCGGCGGCACGATGTGGAGACGGTTGAAGTGGGTGAAGGGCCACAAGCCGCGCTCCTTGCATGCACCGATCAATTCGGCCATCGGGGCGGCTTCCGCACCGGTCGCGTTGTATGGCACGAGCGGGCTGCGTGTCTCGCGGTCGGTGACGAGATCGAGTGCCCAGAACACGCCGAGTCCGCGAACTTCGCCGATGCTCGGGTGCTTGTCCTGCAGCTTGGCCAGCGCCGGCGCGATCACGTTGGTTCCAAGGTCGCGGGCGTAATCGATCAGGCCCTCCTCCTTGAAGATGTTGATGCTGGCGACCACGCTTGCGCAGGCCAAGACATGGCCGCTGTAGGTCAACCCGCCCGGGTACTGACGGTCCTTGAACGTGTCAGCAATCTTCTGGCTGATGATCACGCCACCAATTGGTAGATATCCGCTGTTGCTGCCTTTGGCCCATGTGATCAGATCTGGCGTGACGTCCCAGTGATCGACGGCGAACCACTCGCCGCACCTGCCGAACCCAGCCATCACTTCGTCCGCGATGTAGACGATTCCGAACTCGTCGCAGATGTCGCGAACACCCTGCAGGTAACCGGGCGGCGGGACGAGGATGCCGTTGGTGCCGACGACGGATTCCAGGATTAGACAGGCGATCGTCTGAGCACCCTCGACCATGATCGTCTCGCGCAGATGAGCGAGCGCCCGAGCGGACTCTTCTTCCGGCGACGAGGAATAGAAGCTGCTCCGATAGGCGAACGGTCCATAGAAGTGGACAATTCCCGAGACTCCGGTTTCGCTGGCCCAACGGCGCGGATCGCCGGTGACGGCAATCGACTGCCCCGTCGCGCCGTGATAGCTGCGGTACGTGGCCAGCACCTTGTGGCGGCCGGTGTGCAGCCGTGACATCCGGATCGCGTTGTCCGTTGCCTCGGCGCCACCGTTGGTGAAGAAGACCATGTCCAAGTCACCGGGCGCAAGCTCGCTGATCAACCGGGCGGCTTCACTACGCGCTTCGTTGGCGTGAAACGGTGCGATCGTGCACAACTTGCCCGCCTGTTCCTGGATCGCGGCGACCAATTTGGGGTGCTGATGGCCGATGTTGACGTTCACCAGTTGGCTGGAGAAGTCGAGATAGCGCTTGCCGTTCTCGTCCCAGAACCAGCTGCCCTCGCCTCCGGCGACCACGATTGGCTTCAGCGCGCCCTGAGCTGACCAGCTGTGGAAGACATGGCTTCGATCGTTTCGGTACGTGTCGGAAAGGGGGGTATCGAGCGCGGTCATGACACTGCATCGTATTCGATACACACATGGGTGTACAGACTGCTCTTTGTAACCGAACAATATTGCCGACTACAGTCCACGAGATGGGTCAGATGATCGATTTCACGAGCAACGGTGGGACCTGTAGCGGCTATCTCGCCGGCGAGGCAGGGCCTGGAATCCTGGTCATCCAGGAGTGGTGGGGCCTCAACGATCACATCAAGGACATCGTTGATCGCTTCGCTGCGGCGGGTTTCATTGCCCTCGCTCCAGATCTTTACCACGGCCAGGTCACGACCGAGCCTGACGGCGCCGGCAAGCTGATGATGGCGCTCAACATCGCCGAGGCATCCAAGGACATGTCGGGCGCGATCGATGAACTGACCGCGCGCACCGGCCGGAGCTCAGTTGGCGTCGTCGGGTTCTGCATGGGTGGCGGACTCGCCCTCGTCGTTGCGTGCAACCGGCCTGATGCGGTCGCTTCCTGCGCTCCGTTCTACGGCCTGATCCCGTGGGAAAGTGCCCAACCCGATTGGTCCACGTTGGCTGCCAAGGTCGAGGGTCATTACGCGAGCGACGACCACTTCTTCACGC
>JANOQU010000153.1:0-5591 GCA_031422355.1 Actinomycetes bacterium | reverse complement strand
AGGCGCTGGGCGAGCGGCTCTCCTTGCGAGCCGTCAAAACACGGTCTTTTCGGTCTCGATGTTGTTCTTCATGGTCGGCGCGGCTCACTTCTACGGCGGCGCTTTCCTCACCGCCTCGAGCGGACAGGCGTGGACGTTCGCTCTCGTAGCGATCGCGATCGGCGCCGTGTTAGAACTCAACTGCCTCGGCATTCTCGGTGGCAAGGCCAACACGAACAAACTGCTCTGGCCCTACGAAAGCCACAAGAACGCAATCATCGCCTCGTTCGCATTGTGGGCGGTGCTCTGGATCCTGAGCGAGATCATTCTCGGCTGATCTCGCTGAGAGGTCATCCGACTGTCAGGGTGGCCTTCATATTGTCGTGGCCGGGTACGAGGCACAGAAGCTGGTAGGGGCCCGGCTGCAGGTCGTAGGTGCCGGTGTCGATGTCTCCGCTCTTGCCGACCTCGAGTTCGCCGGGCAGAGTCTTCTTTCCGGCGTCCACGATGACCATCGAATGCAACTGGGTGTCGACGTTCACGAGTGCGACCGTCTGGCGTCCCGCGGAGGCGGTGTAGCTTTCGCTGCCGAACTTGAGGCCGGGTCCGGCGTCGACTTCGAGACCGATGTCTGCTGGCAACGTTGCTGGAGAGTCGGCCCCGGAGTCACTGCCGCCGCATGACGCGATTGACATCGTGAGCAGGCCCATGGCCCCTGTAGCGAGAATGGATCGGATGGTCATGCGCTGCATTGTATAAGTTGTCACTTTCTTTAATCAAGGTGGCGTTTGTCTCACCCGTACCGTGATCGTCATCGCTGGTCGGCGCGAACAGGCGAGTGGTTGTACCCGTCTCGACCGCCGCTGTTGTTCCGTTCCGAAGCCCGTGGACGGGTACCATCGACTCTGATGTCAACGCAACAGGAATCTGCTCAATCCTTCGGCGCGAATTCGTGGCTCGTGGACGAGATGTACGAGCACTACCGGGCCGACCCAACGGCTGTCAGTGATGCCTGGCAAGAGTTCTTCTCCGACTACAAGACGACATCGGTCGCCGCTCAACCGCTCGTCGATGTGCCCACCGTTACGCCTGTTGCGCCAGTCGTACCGGCTGCGGCGATTGCGGCGCGGGTGGCGCCGGTCGCGAGTACGCCAGCAGACTCAGCCAACGAGTTGCTCGGCGAGCCGATTCGTGGGGCCGGAGCTGCGATCGCAGCCAACATGGAGCGCAGTCTCACGGTGCCGACAGCGACGTCGTTCCGTAACGTTCCCGCGAAGTTGCTGGAAGTAAACCGCAAGGTGATCAACGGCTATCGCACCCGAGCCGGCCAGAGCAAGATCAGCTTCACCCACATCATTGGTTACGCGATCGCGCGGGCTATTGGCGATGCCGTGCCGCAGATGAACAACTCCTTCGTGGCCGGTCCCGACGGAAAGCCACGCATCATCCGCAACGACGGTGTCGATATTGGGCTTGCCGTCGACGTGGCCAAGTCCGACGGCAGCCGGACCCTCGTGGTGCCCGTCCTGCGCGGTGCTGACAAACTGGACTTCGAAGGCTTCCTGTCTGCTTACGAAGAGATCATCCGCAAGGTCAAGAGCAACAAGCTCACGGTTGCTGATTTCCAGGGCGCAACGGTTTCGTTGACCAACCCGGGAACGATCGGAACGGTGCAGAGCGTTCCCCGGCTGATGCCGGGCCAGGGAGTCATCGTCGGCGTCGGCAGCATCGACTATCCGGCCGAGTTCCAGGGCACCGACGACCGCACGCTCGGCTCACTCGGTGTCAGCAAGGTCGTCACGATCACCAGCACCTACGACCATCGGATCATCCAAGGTGCCGAGAGCGGGATGTTCCTCAAGCGGGTGCACGAACTGCTGATGGGCGAGCACGGTTTTTACGAGGGACTGTTCACCGACCTCGGTGTGCCCTACGAGGCGGTGAAATGGCGCACCGACGTCAACCCGATCAACAGCGAAGAGGCAATGCTGCACAAGCAGATGCAGGTTGCGACCCTGATCCGCGTTCACCGGGTGCGTGGTCATCTGATCGCAGACCTCGACCCGCTGCGTTGGAAGCAGCCAATGATGCCGAAGGAACTGGATCCGGCCACATACGGCCTCACGATCTGGGATCTCGATCGCGAGTTCCTCACGGGTGGGGTCGGCGGCGTGGAGAAGCAGCGTCTCGGCGACCTTCTCGGCGTGCTGCGCGACGCGTATTGCCGGACCATCGGCATCGAGTCCATGCACATCCAGGACACCGACGAACAGCACTGGATTCAGCGCCAGGTCGAGGGAGTGCATCACAGCTTCACCAAGGACGAGAAGCGCCGGATCCTCGAACGGGTGAACGCCGCCGAGGCGTTCGAAAAGTTCCTCGCGACCAAGTACGTCGGAGCGAAGCGGTTCGGGCTCGAAGGTGCGGAATCGGCGATTCCGATCCTCGACTCGATTCTCAGTGACTCGGTGGAAGCCGGTCTCGATTCAGCGGTACTCGGAATGGCGCATCGTGGTCGGCTCAACGTACTGGCGAACCTGATGGGCAAGAGCTACGAGAAGATCTTTCGTGACTTCGAAGGTCATGTCGACCCCACGTCCGTGCAGGGTTCTGGCGACGTCAAGTACCACCTCGGCGCCACTGGTAAGTACGAGAGTCCGAGCGGCGCCGACATCAAGGTCGAGCTCGCAGCGAACCCGAGCCACCTCGAGACGGTTGATCCCATCGTGCTCGGCATCGTCCGAGCGAACCAAGACCGGATCGAACCGGCGGGCTCCTTTCCATCCCTACCGATTCTGATCCATGGTGACGCAGCGTTTGCTGGGCAGGGTTTGGTGGCCGAGTGCCTGGCGATGAGCGACATCAACGGATACCGCGTCGGCGGCACGATTCACCTGATCATCAACAACCAGATCGGGTTCACGACGAGCCCGAAATTTGCCCGCAGCTCGTTGTATTGCAGCGACGTTGCCAAGACCGTTCAGGCGCCGATTTTCCACGTCAACGGCGATGATCCCGAAGCGTGTGTGCGCGTCGCCCAGATGGCTTTCGCATACCGTCAGCAGTTCCACAAGGACGTCGTGATCGACATGGTCTGCTACCGGCGTCATGGCCACAACGAGGGTGACGACCCCAGCTACACCCAACCGCTGATGTACAAGGCCATCGCGCAGCGGCGAAGTGTTCGCAAGTTGTACGTGGAGGCATTGGTCAAGCGCGGCGAACTGACCGTTGACGAGGCCGAACTTGCGCTCCAGGACTTTCAGAGCAAGCTTCAGGTCGCCCTCGACGAGACTCGGGAGAACGCCCCGGCAGTCGTCAAGGTCGCCAAGCCGCCGAAGCCGATCGGTGTGCTCCCACATGTCGAGACGGGTGTGGACCGGGCCTCACTCGACAAGATCTTCGATCACCTCACCGCTTACCCGCAGGGTTTTACGCCGCATCCCAAGCTTGCTCGCCAGTTCGAAGCGAGAGCCAAGCTCTACCACGACAGCAACCTCGTTGATTGGGCCACTGGTGAAGCGCTCGCGATCGGCTCGCTCGTGCTGGAGGGAACGCCGGTCAGGTTCTCCGGCGAAGACACCCGGCGCGGCACCTTCAGCCAGCGCCACGCCGCGCTGATCGACTACGAGAACGAGGTCAACTGGATTCCACTCGGCGAGCTTCCGGATGCAACTGCGAAGTTGTGGATCAATGATTCCTTGCTCAGCGAGTACGCGGCCGTTGGCTACGAATACGGCTACGCCCACGCCAACCATGACGCGCTCGTGCTGTGGGAAGCACAGTTTGGCGACTTCATCAATGGCGCCCAGATCATCATCGACCAGTACATCGTCGCCGCTGAGGACAAGTGGGGCCAGGGCAACGGTCTGGTACTGCTGCTGCCGCACGGCTTCGAGGGCCAAGGGCCAGAGCACAGCTCGGCACGAATCGAACGCTTCCTGCAATCGTGCGCGGAAGACAACATCCAGGTTTGCAACGCAACCACAGCCGCCCAGTACTTCCATCTGTTGCGTCGGCAAGTCCGCCGCTCTGTTCGCAAGCCGCTGATTCTGTTCACCCCCAAGTCGGCGCTGCGGATGCCGCAGTCGCGCTCGACAGTGGACCAACTTGTTGCAGGTTCGTTCCAAGAGGTTCTCGACGACCCAACTCCGGGCCTCGACAAAGCGGGCGTCAAGCGCATCGTGTTTTGTAGCGGCAAGGTCGCATGGGATGCCTTCGCCGAGCGTGACAAGCGAGCCGTGCCGGCAGCCATCGTGCGCGTCGAGCAGCTCTACCCGTTCCCGAACGAGCAGATGCTGGA
Organism: Actinomycetes bacterium; assembly: GCA_031422355.1. Classification (GTDB taxonomy): domain Bacteria; phylum Actinomycetota; class Acidimicrobiia; order Acidimicrobiales; family Ilumatobacteraceae; genus WLMZ01. The sequence goes on along the minus strand of JANOQU010000153.1, from coordinate 1,309 downwards.
CATCGTAGCGAGCTACCCGAACGCGCGTGAACTGGTCTGGCTGCAAGAGGAGCCCGAGAACATGGGCCCGTGGAACTTCGTCGAAGCTCGTACCTGGCGGATCAAGGAGCGAGGCTACGACCTGCGCCACGTCGCCAGAGTCGAGAGCGGCAGTCCGGCCACTGGATCCAAGACGATCCACGACCAAGAACTCGCCGACCTGATGGACGAAACCTTCGCCAACCTCTAACCCCCACCAGTTTCGCGAACCCTTTTGCCTGGCCTGAGGTCACATTTGTTGCAAACTCTTGCAAGCACCGTGCTTGCAAGAGTTTCAACCAGCGATTACGCCAGCCGTGCTCGGTAGATCGAGACGATCTGACGGGTGCATCGTTGCAGGTCGCGAAGTTCGACTTCGTCGAACCGGAGGATTCGCCAACCAATCTCGTCGCACGCCCGATCGCGGCTGTGATCGGACCGCACTTTCTCGTCTCCGCCATGCCAGAACGTGGCACCCGGCTCGACGCCGAGTTGGGCGTCTGGCCAAGCAAGGTCGAGGTGGATGAGCGCGCCGCCGGGCAGTTTGAGCGGAAATTGGCGCTGGGCGGCCGGGATCGACATTGACGACAGAGCGAAGGCGAGGTCGACCTCCAGCGCGCTTTGGCTTGGCCTGGGTCGTTCGATGGCCTTCTCAAGCCATCGTTCGAATCGGAGGACACCCGATCGACCTTGCCGACGAACGTTCTCCAGGAACTCGGCCCCTTCGTCCGGCGTGATCAATTTCTTGTGCCACATCTGTTCCGCGATCTTCTCAAAGCGGACGTCGGAGCATGTCGCTCCGCATCGAAACAGCGTGCGCAGCGGCGAGGCGACCACCCGCCCGTCTGCAAGTTCCTGCCGGTCGGTCGCGATGCGCCAAGCGGTGCGAGTCGATGTCGCCCATCTCGGAAGGTCAGGATCGCGTCCGTCGTGGATCATCACTTCCAGATAGTTGACGGGTACGCACGACACGCCGTGTTCACGTGCCGAGGTCATTCCGGAAACGAACCCACGGTTCCCGGCGAAGAGGCTGAGCGACATCACGCGTGACGGCGTGTCCGACACAACTCCTGCGAGCCGCTTCACTCCGCGAACTTCTGGTTCGAACAGTCCCTGCTCCACACCTCGCCTGATCTGTCGACGAGACATGTGTTCGAGGAGTTGACGATCTGCGGCGACGCCTTTCTGGCGTCCGAAGAGATGAAGCACTGCAGCGTTGGGGATCACCCTCTACTGAGTGCTTTGAAGTCTCCAAAACGGAAAAAGTTTGTCGCGCTTGCAAGAGTTTGCA
>JANOQU010000152.1:0-1814 GCA_031422355.1 Actinomycetes bacterium | reverse complement strand
CCGGTTCGTTCTTGGACGAATAAGCGGCGACATCGAAACCCTGATCGACGAGTAGTGCCGCGACCCGCTCGGTCTCGGCGACGGTGAGCACGTAGATGATCCCGGAACCGGTCAGCGTGGACAGTGCGTCGGCAACCCATGCCAAACGCTCGATCGGCCCGAGGCCGGGCACCACCGCCAGCCGCAGCGACGCTCGAGCGAGGGAGCCCCGCAGCGTCAGCGTGTCCGGGCCGAGTTGGGCAGCGACGTCCACCGTGACCCGCTCGTTCGCTGTCGCCGTCGTTGCAAGCACCGGCGTACCCGGCGCAAGGGCCACCAGTGTTCGGGTCAAGCGTTGGTAGTCAGGTCGGAAGTCGAACCCCCAGTCCGAGACGCAGTGGGCCTCGTCGATCACCAGCAGACCGCACGACGACAACAGCGCGGGTAACTGCGAAGCAAACCGAGGATTGGCGAGACGCTCAGGTGAGATCAGCAGCACATCGATGACGCCGCGGCGTACGTCGTCCATCACCTCGCCCCAGTCGTCGACGTTGGTCGAGTTGACGGTTGCCGCCTTCAAACCCGCTCGCTGCGCAGCAGCGATCTGGTCGCGCATCAGCGCCAGCAGCGGCGAGACCACCAGGGTGCATCCGGCACCTTCGGCCCGCAGCGCATGGGTTGCCGCCCAGTACACAGCGGACTTACCCCATCCCGTCGCCTGCACGACCAGGACCCGCGCCCGATCATCGACCAGCGCCCGAACCGCCGCCCGTTGGTCATCGCGGGGGACCGCGCCATCGCCGGCCATCGCCGTGATCGTGCGTTCGAGATGAAGGTCGGCCTGGGACATCTGTCCAGTGTGCCCCAGGGGTGTCGCGGAGTCGTGCGCCTTGGCTCCGTTCGAAGACTGTCCGACGAATCACTCTTAAACGGGAGCGAATCGTCGGACAGTGAACCTGGCGGGTTGCTCAGACCAGCGGAGGACGGCGCTTCTACACTGGCCGTCATGTCGAGCGGCGAATCGGTGATGTCGCTTCACGCCCGGACCGAACAGCACGCGGCGGCCCGACAACACCAACCCGCTCTCGATGGGCTTCGTGGGGTTGCGGTGATGGCGGTGCTCTTGTTCCACGCCGGCTTCAGTTGGATGTCCGGGGGCTACCTCGGTGTGTCGGTGTTCTTCACGTTGTCTGGCTTCTTGATCACCCGGCTACTCCTCGACGAGCACACCAGCACGGGTCGAATCGACCTCGTCCGATTTGCGGACCGTCGGCTTCGGCGTCTGTTGCCTGCCAGCCTGGTCTGCCTGACCCTGATCATCATTGGTGCCGCGATTGGTTGGTTCGACACGGTGGCGAACCTGCGACGAGACATCGTCGCGGCAGCACTGCAGGTTGCGAATTGGGGCCAACTCACAGCGGGTCGTTCGTATGCCGATCTGTTCAAGACCGGTACATCACCCGTCACGCACTATTGGTCCCTGGCGATCGAAGAGCAGTTCTACCTCGTTTGGCCGATTGCGTTCGCCGGCGTGATGTTCGTCCTGCGCCGCCAGCCGCAACGACTGTTCCCTGTTCTCGGATTGCTCTTCGTCGCATCGGCGCTGACACCGGCCGTCATCGCCTCTCGATGGAGCGCCGATGCGGTGTACTTCGCAACACCCGCCAGATTGGCGGAGCTGCTCGCTGGAGCATTGCTTGCGGTAGCCATCCAACGGCGCCCCGAGTGGCTGTCTCGGGTCCCGCCTTCGTCGGCTGGTTCGGGCCGATTTCGGGCTGCGATCACCGTTGCTGTTCTGGCGCTCATCGTCGTCGCGTTCGTCGTGACGCCGGCGG
>JANOQU010000151.1:0-4958 GCA_031422355.1 Actinomycetes bacterium | reverse complement strand
AGTTGACCACCTTCACGGGTGAGACACTCGAAGTCTCTGCCGATGGTTCGACGATCAGCGTCGGCGGCGACCAGGCCAACGTCTTGGTTCCCGACATCCAGACCTCAAACGCGACTGTCTACCTGATCGACACCGTCATGCTGCCCCCGTCGGTGACGGGTGCTGCAACTGAAGACACCGTCAGCGAAGAGACCGTGCCAGAAGAGACCACCGCAGATACCGAGTCGGCTGAAGCCGTCCCGTCGTCTGAGATCTGTGATGCAGACGGAATTGTCGAAGCCGTTCAGGGTGGTGCCGAGGAAGGCACCCTCGAGGGCATGGCTGACGACCCGGTGGCAACCGCCGCCTCGAACAACCCGATCCTGACGACGCTGGTTGCGGCTGTGACCGCTGCTGGTCTCGGCGACACGTTGAATGGTGCCGAGGCCCTCACGGTCTTCGCCCCGACCGACTGTGCCTTCGCCAATCTGGACCCGGCAACCCTCGAAGCAGCGCTCGCCGATCCGTCAGGCCTGCTCACCACGGTTCTCGGCTACCACGTCGTGACCGAGCGCCTGTCGGCCGATGATCTGGCCGACACCACCGAGCTCACCAGCTTCACCGGCGAAGTCCTCCCGATCTCGGTCGAGGGTGACGTCGTCACGGTCGGTGGCCAGTCGATGGTCATCGTGGGTGACATCCAGACCTCGAACGCAACGGTGTTCCTGATCGACACGGTCATGATCCCGCCGAGCGTCGGCTGAGTAGTGCCAACACTCAACGAACTCGGGTGACTCCTCCCCTGTCCACCTGAGTTCTCCGAACGACCCTCCCGGCACCCGCCGGGAGGGTCGTTGATGTTTTCGGTGCTCGGGACCGGCCTCCGGCCGCTCGGGCGGTTCGCTCTGTTCCGGTCTGTTCCGGTCTGTCTGGCACGTTCCACGCCCTTGGTCCCGACACGTGCCACCCGTTGGCACGGAGCGGGACCAAGGGCGTGGTTCGTGCCACGAAACCCGGATGGACAGGTGGCCCCGTGGTTGCCGTCTCGAGTGGCGACTCCAGCCTGCGGCTGCTCGCTGGCGCTGCCGACGCTTCGTTGGCGTACCATCGGTCGCTCACTCGGACAGGGGATTGACGTGCAAGAGCGACCGGAAGCTGACCCGACATGGCAGCGCTTGATCGATCGATTCGAACTCGAGCGGGACGCTGCGACGGCGATGGGCGGTGCGGAACGAATCGATCGTCAGCATGCCAAAGGTGCGCTCACTGCGATCGAGCGAGTGACCGAATTACTCGACGCCGACACGTTTCGCGAGATCGGCACCTTCGCTGGACGTGCGATCGGCTCGCCGCGCGACGCAATCGTTGCCGGTCATGGCCTGATCGACGGTCGCCCGGTACTGGTTGGCGCAGAGGATGCAACGGTTCAGGGTGGATCGATCGGATCTGCCGGGATGTCGAAGCGGGCGCGGCTCGCCACGCTTGCGAAGCAGGAGAACGCGCCACTCGTGATGCTCCTCGACGGAGCGGGTCATCGGGTGACGAGTTCGCCTGATCGGATGCGACCCGCGCCGACCGACCTTTCGTTGCTCGCCGAATTACGCGGACTGGTGCCCACCTACGCCGTGGTGCACGGAGCGTCCGCTGGCCATGGTGCGCTCACCGCCCCGCTCTGCGACATCGTGATCATGGTCGAGGGCCAGGGTCAACTCTTCGTTGCCGGCCCTCCGCTCGTCGCCGCTGCGACCGGTGAGCGAGTCGACAAGGAATCGCTTGGGGGCAGCGGTGTGCAGCTCGCGTCCGGTGTCGCCCACCTTGGCGTTGCCGATGATCGGGCGGCGCTTGCGATGGTTCGCCGGCTGTTGAGTTACGACGTGTCCTCGGCGGCGCAGCTGCCCGCGAGCGCTGAGTCCTTGACCGCTCTGATCCCCGCCAATCAACGGGTGCCGTACGACATGGCGTCGGTGTTGGACGCCCTGTTCGACGCCGACTCGGTCACGATTCTGCAGGACCGCTTCGGGGCGTCGTTGATCACCGCATTCGCTCGCCTCGGCGGCGTTGCTGTCGCCATCGTCGCTAATCAGCCGCTGGTTCGCGGGGGCGCCCTCGACGCAGATGCGGCGCGCAAGGCGAGTCGATTCATCGACCTCGCCGCAGGCCGCGGAATGCCACTGGTGATGCTGGCGGACAATCCAGGCGTGCTTCCGGGCGCTGCGGCCGAGCGTGCGGGCGCCCTTCGCGCCGCCGCGGACATGTTCGTTGCGCAGCATCGACACCCGGGTCCGACGCTTCACGTCACGCTTCGTAAGGCGTACGGCTTCGGAAGTTCGATGATGGGTCAGAATCCGCTCGGTGGTCAGACGGTGACGCTCGCGCTTCCCGATGCCACCGTCGGTGCGATGCCAGCAAGCGGGGGAGCCGACGCCATTTCCGCCGATGACGCAACGCGAGATCGTCTGTCTGCGTTGGAAGTCGGTGGTCCCTGGCGGCAGGCTGACACGATGAGCTATGACGAGGTCGTGCTTGCCGACGATCTCCGGCCGGCGCTGATGGATTCACTACGGCTGGCCAGCCGACGTCGTGACCACCGCGATCGCGGCTGACCTGACCACGTGAGTATCCGACGAATTCGCTCTCCCGTGGGTTGGCTCTATCTCGCCACCTTCATCTCGGTCGGCTTGTCGCTGACACTGAGTGGCCCAGCGCTCACGTACCTTCGCGAGCGGGCAGGAGTGAGCAAAGGTGAGATCGGTGTGCTGTTCCCGGCGTCGTCGATTGGCTATCTGATCGGTTCCTTGATCAGCGGTCGCCTCTACGACCGTGGACTCGGCCATCGAGCCGTGGCGGGCGGCCTGATCGGTCTGGGATTCTCCGCATTGTTCATCCCGCATGCCACCGGAGTCGCCGCACTCTCGCTGGCGTTCGCGTCCCTTGGCGCCTTCAGCAGCTGCGTCGATGTCGGCGGCAATACCCTCGTCGTGTGGCACAGCCGCGGGTCGGGCTCGTCGCGGCTGCTCAACGCACTGCACCTCTTCTTCGGCTTCGGGGCACTCCTCAGCCCATTGCTCGTCAACCGATCGTTGGCCTGGACCGGCGGGCTCGGACTCGCCGTTGGTTTCGTTGCGGTCTATTCCTTCGTGATCGCCGGGATCGTCCTCCTTCACGAATCGCCGACGCCCACCCGGGAAAGCTCGACGCCAAAGATCGACCGAACACCGGCTCGAGTTCTCGGAGTGATCGGGGTGTTCTACGTCCTGTACGTCGGGGTGGAGATCGGCTTCAGCGGATGGATCACGACCTACGCGGAAGGGATCGAACTGCCCGGCGCCAACTCAGCGACATTGTTGAACACCCTGTTCTTCGTCTTCTTCACGCTCGGCCGCTTCATCGCAGTGCTCGTCGCCAAACGGGTCCGGCCAGGCCTGATGCTCGTTGCATCCTGCGGGCTCACGTCGGTTCTCCTGCTCGCAATGGCCATCGCCGACGGATCACCGGCCGCGGTGTGGATCACGACTGCGCTGATCGGCCTCGCCGTCGCGCCCCAGTTCGCGACGATGATCGCGTACGCGGAAGAGCACATCCAGTTGTCCGGTCGAGCGACCTCATGGTTCGTCAGCGCCGCTGGGTTCGGTGGCATCGCGATGCCATTCCTGATCGGCAAATTGTTGGACCGGTCCAGCAACGCCATGCCCATCGCGGTGTTCGTCGGAGCTGTCGCTGCGACGGGCTGGGTCGCGGTCGTGCGCCGGTCGTTGATCGGTCACCAAATCAGAACGTCAGTTCGCGGCGTCGAAGAAGACGGGCGCTTGACCGCCGCCGTCGGCGACGATGTTGGCCCCAGTCACGTACGCAGCTAGCTCAGAACTGAGGTACACGCAGACATCGCCGATCTCTTTGGGTTCTGCGATGCGACCGAGCGGAACGGTTTTGCCGACAGCGGCAATGCCCACCTCGTCGCCGTAGAAGAGATGTGATAACTCGGTCCGGACCATGCCGGCGCTGATGCAATTGACCCGCACTTTCGGCGCGAACTCCAGCGCGGCGGTACTGGTGAAGTTGTTCAAGCCAGCCTTCGCAGCGGCGTACGCCGCAGCCTTGGGCGACGGCCGAGAGCCGCTGACACTGCTGATGTTCACGATCGCGCCGCCGCTGTCCTGGTTCTGCATGTGAGAGTTCGCCCGCTGGCTGCATGTGATCGCGGCAAGCAGGTTGAGCTGGATGACCCGCTCGGTAATCCGTGGTGATGCGGTCGCAGTGTCGACTGGCGGCGACCCGCCTGCGTTGTTGATCAAGAAGTCGAGCCGCCCGTTGGTTGCCACCACCTCGTCGATCATCGCGACCGTCCGATCGGGATCTCGGAGATCGACTGCAATGAACTGCCAACCCGGCGGTAGATCATCCACCGCGGACCGTGCGCACACGACAATCGTCGCGCCGGCATCAGCAAACCGTTGGGCGATGCCTCGACCGACGCCCTTGGTGCCTCCGGTGATCAGCGCTACCTTGCCCGCGAAATCGATGGTCAGCCCCATGCCCCCATCGTAGCGACAGGGTGCAACCCAGATCTGACGCTCCGTCAGATAGCCAGGGTGGCGCAGCAACTAGGGTCGAACGCCATGGGGATAACCACCAACGTCGACGAGTCCGGAATCGCCGAGATCGTCGTCGACTGCCCACCAGTGAACGCGCTGACGGTCGCTGGATGGTTCCAGCTGGCGGACGCCGTGACCGCTGCTGGCCGTGATCCTGCCGTGCGGGTGGTGGTGCTGCGCTCCGTTGGGAAGGGCTTCAACGCCGGAGTCGATATCAAGGAGATGCAGAATACGAAGGGCTTCGACGCGTTGATCGGCGCGAACAAGGGTTGCTATGCAGCCTTCGCAGCGGTCTATGAATGTGCTGTACCCGTGATCGCAGCCGTCAACGGATTCTGCGTTGGCGGGGGGATCGGGCTGGTCGGCAACGCTGACGTCATCATTGCG
>JANOQU010000150.1:0-4086 GCA_031422355.1 Actinomycetes bacterium | reverse complement strand
CCACGGTGGTGATCGACGAACCTGCCATCGACGCAATGGTTGGAGCGATGGTCAGTCGCTCCTGCAACTGCTCCCACCCGAGACCGTCGATCACCAGCACGACACGCTGACTGGTTCGCGCCTCGGCTGGGATCCACTTCGGCAACGGTAAATGTGACGGTGCAAGCAGCGCCGGGATGATGCCGCGGACATTCCCCGCTGAATAGTTGGGAAGGACCGGGGAAGTTCGTTCAAGTTGATCGTTCACGCCAGCCACAGTCCAGCACGTTCCGCCTCCCGATGCCACCCTGACCGCTACGATGGGCGCGTGCGCATCTCCACCAAGGGCGACTACGCCTGCCGAGCCCTCTTGTCGTTGGCGCTGCACATTGCCGAACCGGGCCCGACGTCGGTGGCCGACATCGCTCGACGAACTGGCTTACCGCAGCCCTATCTCGAGCAGATCCTGCTCGCGCTGAAAGGGGCCGGACTCGTCCGATCAAAGCGCGGAGTCGGTGGCGGTTACATCTTGGCCAGGCCAACTGAAGACATTCGACTTTCCGAAATCCTGTCTGCCGTCGATGGTCCTATCTCGCTCGGCGACTTCGGCGAACCACATCAGGATGGCGCCTGCGACCACGAAGGCCAATGCGTCCTGCTGGCGATCTGGAACGAAGCGGGCGATCTGATGAGGCGGCACATGGAAGGATTCACCCTCGCAGAGATCTCCTTGGCGGCGCAGGGCAACACTCCTTGGCCAGACATGCTTGCCCGCCCGCTTCTGTAGCCGGCGTTCTTCTCTCGCTACGGCTCTCGGCGTCTGCAGGCGCGGCTAGCCGTCGAGGGTGGCGAGAACATCGAGCAGGTCCTGAGGCAACGGCGCGGAGAACGACAGCGGTTCACCAGACACCGGGTGCGTGAATTCGAGAGCGGCAGCATGCAGAAACGGTCGCGGCGACGAGACCGCGGTGCGAATCCCTCCGTATCCGCCGTCGCCGACCACGGGGTGACCAGCAGCCGCAAGGTGAACCCGGATCTGATGCGTTCGACCCGTCTCGAGTTGGCATTCCAATTCAGAGACCTCTGCTGGTCGGGTGAAGGCATGCACCGTCCGGTAGCGCGTGCGCGCCGGTTTGCCGTCGACCACGACGGCCATTCGAAGCGGGTCACGATGGTCCCGTCCGATCGGCGCATCGATCAAGCCGTTGGCCGAGGCGAGATGGCCCCACACGAGTGTGCGATACGACCTGGCGATCGTGCGCGCTGCCATTGCCGCGACGAGCATGTCGTAGGCGCGCTGACTCCGAGCGATCACCATCAGCCCGCTCGTGCCTACGTCGAGCCGATGAACGATTCCGGGCCGAAGCGGATCTCCGACATTGGCGAGATCGGGGAACTTCGCCAACACCGCGTTCACCAGCGTGCCGTCGGGATGGCCATGACCCGGATGAACCACGAGCCCCGGTGGCTTGTCGACGACGAGCAGATCATCGTCGGCGTAGAGCACTGGCAGTTGGATTGACGGGTCCCCGATTGGGAGCGCCACGGTTGGCAGTTTGGCCGGGTCGACCTCGATGATCTGGCCGAGTGTCACCCTGACCTTGCCGCTTCGTGCAACCGATCCGTCGATTTGGGCCCCGCCATCGAGAACCAGTGCCGCAGCGTCGGATCGGCTGGCGTCAGTGAGCAGGGCGACGATTCTGTCGAGCCGTTCCCCAACGAGCGCGGCCGGAATTTCTTCGCGGATCACCGTGGGCTCGTCCGGGAGTCCAAGACAGCGTGTAACAGGATCAGAACGCCACCAATACTCACGCCCATATCGGCGACATTGAAGATCGGCCACCACTCGACATCGATGAAGTCCACGACCCGCCCTCGGAGCCAGCCCTCGTCGCGAAAGAAACGATCGGTCAGATTGCCGAGGGCCCCACCGACGACCATGCCAACCGCGACAGTCGAACCGAGTCCCTTCGATCGCCGCAGCGAGACGACCATGACGATGACGACCACGAGTGCGAGCGCGCCAATATACGGTCCAATTCCTTGCGCCCTCGAGAATGCCATTCCGCTGTTGAACGTGAGATTCCAGTGCAACGTCCAGATGACGTGCCGGGATTGGCCGTCACTGAGCGCGTTGACGGCCCAGTTCTTGGTGACCTGATCGAGCGCGACGATGATCAGCGCAATGGCGAGACTGAGTCGGATCGATGACGATGGCCGTTCGACACGGACCACGTCGACCTCGGCGTCGGTGTCGACGACGTCGGTGTTTGTGTCTGTGTCTGTGTCAGCGTCGACTTCGGACTCGGACTCGGCTTCGGTCATCGTCGGCCGATCCCTCCGACCTTCTCTTCGGTCAGTTCTGTCGCCCACGGAATTGCTTCCAGACGCTCACGTGGAATCGGCTTGCAGGACACCACGGAGTAACCGTAGCTACCGATACCCAAGCGCACGAGTGCGTTGTCGATCTCGTCGATGTCGTTGCGTGCCCGCGCCGACAAGAACAGGTCTCGTTCACGCTCGACCACCATGGTGTCGCCCTCGCCCGACTCGTCGTCGAACTGGACATCGCCCATCTCGTCGTCGATCAGCGAGTTGGCTTCGTCTTCGAGGCGAATTGCTTGGCCTGTCAACGACTCCCGCGCTTCGAGCAGCAACTTCTTCTGGGTCGACAGGAACTTCACGTCGAAGTCTTTGGTGTACTTGATCCCGTCCTTTGACTCACCCTTGACGGGCGGCAGCGTCGGTGCCGGTTCCACGGGTGCAGCGGCACGGCGTGGTGGGGCAGCCTTCTTGACAGCGGGCTGAGTATCCCGCTGACCGAGGTCTGGCTCAGCTGTCGGTGCGGCCTTTGCAGCGCTCTTGGCCGCAGTTCTGGTCGTGGCCTTCACGGCAGGAGCCGATGTCGCGGCTGCTCGAGTTGCTGAAGCAGCGGTCTTTTTTGGTGCAGCGGTCGGCTGGGCTGCCGTCGCTTGTGCCTTTTTGGCCATGAGTTACCTCCCGATGGATGGAACGTGCGGAGCGTAGGCCTTGGGCGAGCCATCGCCAACGAGTTGAGCCACTTTGTCTCAAAGATCGCGCCGAGGCACTCTCGAGCCCGATCAGCGCGACTCGTCGCTCTCGACGGGTGGGCCGCCGTCTTCGACCGGCGGAAGGACCTGCGCAACCTCTGCGGTGATGTCCTCGAACAGGAACTGATTGGGCTGGCCCGATGGCGGTGTGCCCTCGAAAACGCCGTCGGCGTCACACACAGGGTCGTCATCGACTGGTCCTTCATTCGCTGAGCCCTCATCCACTGAATCGTCGTCGACCGAACCCTCATCGACCGAGCCCTCGTCGACCGGGCTCTCATCGTCAGCGCCGTCGGAGGGCGACTCTTCGAGCGGGCGGCCAGACCAGATCGGGTCGATCGCAGTGTCCAATGTCGGATCATGTGCCATCTCCGACATTGCACTACTCGCCTCGAGCGCGTCGAGCACCGGATCGGGCATCTCGTCGTAGGCCATCACGGTCGCTGCTGCGCTCGACGGCGTGAGATCTGGGACTGCTGCGTCCACATCGTCCGCCGACGGCGCCGATTCGTTCCCGATGACTGCGGACACCAATGGACGTCGGATGTCACCGAGACCGGTGGGGACCCGTGCCGCCATCTCGGTCAGCGCCGCGGCGACGTCGCGAAGACGATCGCGCTGGGTGATGATGTGTAACTCCAGATGATCGACGTCGCTGACCAAAAATTCGCGACGGGCCAACAACGACTGGACCTCGTTCTCGACCTCGATCCGAGCACCGTCAGCTGCCCGTCGAGCCTCGACCTTGGCATCGTCAATGAGTCTGCTGGCAAGCTCACGAGCACCCTCGACCTCGCCCCGGCTGTGCGATGTTGCGTCGTCGGTGATGCGCTGAGCGTGTGCCTGCGCCTCAGCAATGGTGATGTCGGCCGTGCGTTGGGCGAGCAGTAGGGTGCGGCTGATCGTGGCCGCTTCATCGACATGACCGGCCCCCAAGTCGGCGCCCGCTTGTCCGGCGGCAGCTGCCGACGTTCGATCTGTCGGCCCGTTTGCGACAGACGCTTCCCCGGTTGCCTGATCTTCAGATCGCCCTGCC
>JANOQU010000149.1:0-5494 GCA_031422355.1 Actinomycetes bacterium | reverse complement strand
ACACGGTGGTTCGCGGGATTATGGGCGTAGAAACCGCCACGATTGCCCGTAACCCGGAGGCGTCGTTTCGACCGTAGAGTTTTGGCATCGTCGAATCACAGGCAGCGAGCGACCTTCGCATCTCCCATCTCGCCAACGGTCTCACCGTCGCCACCGAGCGAATTCCATCGGCACTGTCGATTTCGGCCGGAGCGTGGGTGGCCGTTGGCGCCCGAGACGAGACCGAACAACTCTGCGGTGTGAGTCACTTTCTGGAGCATCTCCTGTTCAAGGGCTCCGAGACCAGGTCGGCGCGTGAGATCAGCCAGGCCGTCGACCGGGTCGGCGGCGATATCAACGCCTTCACGTCGAAGGAATACACGGCGTACTACACCCGGCTCCCGGCCCGCCATCAGGCGCTCGGCATCGGTCTGTTGGGCGAGGTGTTGACCGAGGCTGCGTTGCGTCCCGACGATGTCGACAATGAGCGCCAGGTGATCCTGGAAGAACTGGCGATGGACGATGACAGTCCCGACGATGTCGCCCACCGGGCGTTCATGAGTCACCTGTTCCCGGATCATCCGCTGGGTCGTGAAACCGCCGGCTCGGTCGAGACGGTCGAGGCGATCACCGCTGTCGACGTGCGTACGTTCTTCGAGAGTCATTACCGTGCCGGATCCTCTGTGGTCGCCGTCAGCGGCCCCCTCGATCATGATGTTGCGCTTGCCCAAGTCGAGGCTGCGTTCGCCAACTTCGCACCCGGCGACGGACGAGTTGCTCGCTCCGAGGCGGGCCAGGCAACAGAGGGTGAAGTGATCGAAGACGACACCGAGCAGGTCCACCTCGTGTTGGGCATGCAGTCGATACGTCGTGGCGACGCGGACCGCGAAGCGCTCGATGTCGTCAATCACGTCTTCGGTGGCGGCCTGTCCAGCCGGTTGTTCGACGAGATCCGTGAGCGCCGTGGCTTGGCCTACAGCGTGTACAGCGGTGTGTCGTCGTATGCCGACGCCGGTGCGTTCACCATCTATGCCGGCACCCAACTGGCCCATGCAGAAGAAGTGCTCGACCTGATCCACGAGCAACTGGAACTGCTGATCAAGGACGGCATCACCGACGACGAACTGGACATCGCCAAGGGCTACCTCACAGGCGCATTCGAACTCGGTCTGGAGGACACAGGATCGCGGATGGCTCGTGCCGCCGGCCTGCTGGTGACCACCGGTGAGGTTCGCCCGGTCGCTGAACAGGTGGCTCGTTGGGATGCGGTGCAGCACGACGACACCCGCCGGGTGATCGACCGTATTCTCGCTCAGCCGCTCACCGTCGTCGCGCTTGGACCGATCGACGCAGCGACATGGCCGGCCAGGGTACGTTCGCAGTGATGAGTAGGGGTCTGGCATGACGATTCGGGTCGGAGTGATCGGCGCAGGCGGTCGGATGGGGCGCACGATCTGCGCGGCCGTTGCGGCCGACGCCGAACTCGAACTGGTCGCGGCAATCGATCCGAATGCGACCGGCGAAATCGTCAGCGGGGTCGCGGTCAGCGAACATCTCGATGCGCTCACCGACGGCGGTGCAACAGTCGCGATCGATTTCACGGTCGTCGGAGCAGTGCGCAACACCCTGCCGTGGCTCGCCTCCCATGGCATCCATGCGGTCGTCGGCACAACCGGATTCACCGACGCCGACCTCGATTCGATTCGGTCCGCGTTCGCCACGAGCAACTGCCTGATTGCCTCGAACTTCGCGATCAGCGCAGTGCTGATGATGCGTTTCGCCGAACTCGCAGCGCCGTTTTTCGAGACTGCCGAGATCATCGAACTGCACCACGACCGCAAGGCCGACGCGCCGTCAGGCACCGCAGTGACAACCGCCAAGCGGATGGCTGCGGCATCCAGCGACTGGGCGCCCGACCCGACGCAGAACGAGGTATATCCAGGCGCGAGAGGCGGTGTCGGGCCCGGCGGCATTCATATCCACGCGGTCCGCCTGCGGGGGCTTCAGGCGCACCAGGAGGTCGTGCTGGGGACTGTCGGTCAGAGCCTGACCATCCGCCAGGACAGCTACGACAACTCCAGCTATTTGCCCGGAGTCCTCCTGGCCTGCAAGCGAATTGCGGCCAAGCCCGGACTTACCGTCGGACTCGACGCCTACCTCGATATCTGACCGTTTTGGTGACCCTGGTGACCAAGCCCTCACCACTGCTGACGACCCGCCTCGCTGCGGTGTTGGTGGTGTTGATGAGCGTGCTGGCATTGAGCGTTACGGAGGTTCCGAGACGCGCCGACGCTGCGTGTGCTCGCAGCGGAAAGCTGAACGCCAGCCAGTTGAACGCAGCGTTCAGTCAGCCCGGTCTCGGGGCCAACGGTGCCCTCGAGGGATTCGGGGGAGGCGACTATCAACATGCCTACCCGTTGCCCGACGGCCGGGTGCTGTGGCTCTTCCAGGACACTTACTTCAGTAACGACAACGACCTGAACGAACCGCTCAACAACGCGGCCCACAACGTCGGCATGGTCCAGGATGGCACGTGCTTCACCATCCTCGGTGGGCAGGGACTCGACTTCGTCGGCAATGAGCAAACCATCGACAGCGGACGTTGGTTCTGGCCGCTCGACGGCGAGATTGGCTTTGACGGCAAGCTGTGGATCTACTTCGTCGAAATGGTGAATCCGGCCGGTACCGGGGCCAACCCTGGAGCCTTGCCTGTGCGCAATTGGCTCGCGATTCTGGATCCGGTGACGTTGCAGCAGTTGCACTTCGCCCCGGCGATTGCCTCGACGCCACGGTTGTACGGGTGGTCGATTGCGTCCAACGATCAGTACAGCTACCTCTACGGACACTGCTACCGGCAGTTCCTCAATCCGGTCGTCGGCCCGGAACAGTTCGACTCGAACTGCATGCCATACGTGTATCTGGCTCGGGTTCCGCTCGGCCATTTCGATGTCAAGCCCGAGTACTGGAACGGCACCGGCTGGAGTCCGAATGCCAACACTGCGGCTGCAATCAGCGGGCGGGGCAAGGCCAACCCGATGAGCGTGCAATGGTTCGGCGACGTCTGGGTTTCGGTCACCAAAATCGACGATTGGTGGGGCGACGTCATCTATGTCGATTCGGCACCGGCGCCGGAGGGACCGTGGACGACGGTCCAGACGATCCCGGTTGCCAAGGACCGCAAGTGCCAGCAGGGCTGCGGCAATTACAGCGCTTTCTTGATGCCATGGCTCGATAGCGCAGGCAACATGGTCATTGGTTTGTCCAACGGTGCTGATTATGCGCTCTGGTTGGCCAACGGTTCGTTGTACCGTCCCACCTTCTATACCGCGCCGGTGCCGTCGGCGGTCCCTGGTCGAAGTGCTGCGTCACCACCGTTGTTCCCGCAGGCAGTTGGCACCGCTGGCTTCGTGGCCGTCGACCCGGTGCGACTGATCGACACCCGTGAGCCGTACCAGCAGTTCGGCCGAATGAGCGCAGGATCGGTTGCCGAACTGAACCTCAATTCGTTCGGCGTACCCCCCGGAGCGACAGCCGTCGCGCTGAACCTGACGGCAGACCAACCGAGTGTCGATGGCTACGTGCGCGTCTACCCGTGTAGCCAGCCGGAGCCGCAGACGTCGAACGTGAACCCGATCGTCGGCCAGGCCCAGACCAACGGTTTGGTCGTGCCGATCGGTGACGGTCGATTGTGCCTGCGAACGCTGACGGCGGTCGACATCGTGATCGACTTGAACGGTTGGCTCACGACCACTTCTGATGTCGGTCTGCAGCCGGTCGCCCCGCGTCGTTTGATCGACACACGGTTTGGTCTCGGCGGGTCCGGCCGCCTACGCGCTCAGCAAACGTTGGAGGTTCCGGTCGTCGCCGCAGGCTCGCTCGCTACGGCTGTGTCACTGAACATCACGGCGGTGAATCCGACTCGGGCCGGTTTTGTGACCGCCTGGCCGTGCGGGTCGTCTCGTCCGCTGGTGTCAAATCTCAATCCGCAGCCGGGCATCACCCAGCCCAACCTGGTAACCGTTCGTGTTGGCGCCGGCGGCAAGGTGTGCCTGTTCACGGCGCACGAGACAGACCTGGTCGTCGATGTGTTGGCCGAGTACCAGCCTGGGGCATCAGCCCGCTACGCCGCACTGCCGCCCCAGCGTTTGCTGGACTCCCGCGGGCAGGATTCGCCTCGCCATCAATCGAACTTGTCGTACATCCTCGCGATGGGCAACGTGGTCGCGGCCCAGGTCAATCTGACCGCGACCGAAGCCCAGGGTGCCGGGTTCCTGACCGGCTATCGCTGCCTGACCGACCAGTGGCCCGGCACGTCGAACGTCAACTATTTGCCGATCCTGGCGAGCGCGAACTCGGCGATCTTGACGAGTTCGCGCGGCTACACCTGCGTGTTCGCATCCAGCCCAACCCACCTCGTGCTCGACATTTTCGGTGTCTGGACCAAGCCGTAATCGCTCTTGTGCGACGGTGAAGCCAGTGTCGCTCCGGAGGTTCAGCCGAGCGAGCCGAGGGCTGACTCGTAGTTCGGCTCGTTGGCGATTTCTGGGACCAGTTCGGTGTGGACCACAGTTCCGGATTCGTCGAGCACGACGACTGCACGGGCCAGTAAACCGCTGAGCGCGCTGTCGGCGAGGGTGACGCCGTAGGACTGACCGAAGTTGCTTCGGAAAGTAGAGCCGGTGCGAACGTTCGACAAGCCTTCGGCGCCGCAGAATCGGCTCTGGGCGAAGGGAAGGTCTGCGCTGATACACAGCACGACCGTGTTCTCGATTGCACTCGCTTCTTCGTTGAAGCGCCGCACGCTCTGTGCGCACGTCGCCGTATCGACCGACGGGAAGATATTGAGGATGACCCGCTTGCCGGCCAAGGATTCCGGTGTGATCTCACCGAGATCCGTGGCGGTGAGCGAGAAATCGGGTGCCTTCGTGCCCAACTCTGGGAGTTCGCCGACGGTGTGAACGGGGTTGCCCCCAAGGGTTACTTGAGCCATGAGGCTTTTCTATCACTCATGCCCTGACGGCGAAGAAATCGGCGGAGTAGGAGTGGGTGGGACCGGCGGCGTAACGCCGGGCGGATTCTTGACCGCCTTGCGGGCACCCTGTAGGACCGAGATCGCAAAGAATGCGGCGACCAGCCACCATTGATACTTCTCGATGTATTTCAGAATCGTTTTCAGTTCGCTGTCGAACTGTCGGGCTGCGATCCACAGCCAACCGAGCCGGAATGCGATCCCGATCGACACCAGAATGCCGAACCGTCGGGGTTGCATCTTGCGCTGGCCAATCAGCACGCAGACGATGTTGCTGCCAGGCATGAACAACACCAGCCACGGTCCAGCCTTGTCGGCGGCACGCTGTAACCAGCGGAACGTGGCTGGTGTGTCGCCATCGACCTGCCGCTCCAGCCAAGCGACGCCCCGATCACCATAGAAGTAGCCCAGTCCGAAGCAGATCCACGCGGCGAACGAGATGCGTACGAAGCCGATCACTGAATAGGCGACCGGGTTGACCCCGGC
>JANOQU010000148.1:0-4859 GCA_031422355.1 Actinomycetes bacterium | reverse complement strand
GTCGCCAACGATCCGTGGGGACCATGGACCACCACCGAATCACGGGGTCTGGCGCCACGCGGCGGCGATCCGTTGATGAACACCTACCACGCCCATCTGCTGCCGTGGCTGGACGGCGGGTCGCTGGCCGTCAGTGTTTCGCAGAACGCCCGCAATATGCTTCGCGACGCATGGCCAAACCCGGCTCGCTACCGGCTCGCGTTCTTGCGCTCAGCGTTGTTTGCGCCGCCGCCACGTCCCGATGTCCCGACGGACACCACGGTCCCGACGGACACCACGGTCGTCGAGACCTCGACCACGATCGCCCAATCGACGACAACGACAGCTTCGATTGCGACCACCTCAACGACACCGGTGACAGCGGCAACGATCGCGCCAACGACAGTCCCGATCACGACGGCGCCCGTCACATCGACCCCGGTGACGACCAGCCCCGTCCCAGCGACCACGGCGGTCCCAGCCACGACGACGAGTCCGGTGACGACCTTGCCTGTGGCGACGCCAGTGCCGACGGTCCCGCCGCCGGTGACCTCGACCACCTCGACCACCTCGACCACCTCGACTAGTTCGACCACGATCCCGGAGACGACGACGACAGCGGTCAACTGAAGCCTGGTTCCGGACCGGCGAAGTGACGCGTTCGTCACGTCTGCGACCGATTGCTTGGGGCACCCTGGTGTACCGAGGTGCATGTCCGATGGAGTGCTGTATTGGCGTCTGATGCCGGGCTACTCTTCGGACACAAGCCATTGGAGAGGAGCCTCGGGGCGTTGTCGATGGCGAACTTGGACGTTCTACTACCGCACGGCCGTGGGCCCAAGCGGGTCGATGGTGTCGACTTCGTGCTCGCCCTGGCGTCAGGCCCGAATGCGTGGACGACGCCTGACTCTGCTTCCACGCCCATGGTCCGCGCCGGATTGGTCTCGGGCCTTGCCAGCGGTGTTGCGACGGCCAGCGTGCTGACCGCTCTGATTCTCGTTCGACACGAAGGCCAGGCGATTCTGCCTCAGGTCGGACTCGTCTCAGTCGCCATCGCTGCCGTGTTCACCATGAGCAGTTCATCGCTTGCGGCGATGAGACGGCAGCAGAACCGCGGCGGTCGTCGAAGCGTTCTCGCGCTGCGCGTCCTGGCGCTGGTCGTGTTCTCCACCATTTGGATCGGCACGGTTCCGCCCCTGCTCTCTCCTTTGATTTGGTTGTTCGGAGTCCTTGGCGGAGTTGAGGCTGCACTGACGGCGAGTTTGATCGGTCACGATCCGCGGTTCGGTCAGTTGTTCGGACACTTCTTACTCTCGCCGGTCCATCTCGGGGTCGTTTGTGGTGGTCTCGCGATGAGCTTGCTCGGGGGTGACTGGGCGGTTGACCGGATGGTGATCACTGCGATTGGCAGCCTCGAGGTCGCCGCCGTAAGTTCGATCGTGACATTTGAAATGTTTCGTCGACTTCTCAGTCGCGAGGGTGAGGATCGAACGGCCATACAGCGCATCGTTCGTGCCGCAGAGTCACAGCGACGTGCCCATTGGATTCACGACGATGTGTGTGCTGACATCCGAGAACTTCGCGTCAAGATGGCGGCAATGCACCTGGACCACGAACAAGTCTCCCAAGAGTTGGACCAGTTGGACGATCGACTCAGAGAGCGTCAACTCGACGAGATGGTTGATGGCGGTGCCATCGCGGCGGCCGAAATTCTGCAATCGTCGGTGAGGAGGGCACAGAGCGCCGGCGTCGTGATTTCGCGCGTGCCGCGCTTCGAAGAGGCGTCGATCCTGCTCGAAGCGGAAGCGGCGCGACTTCTCCGTCGATGCACGTCAGGCTTCGTCGCCAATGCGTTGAATGCTGGTGCGACTGTTCTGGGATTCGAGCTCGCTCATACCGAGACCGAGGTGGTTGTCACAGTGTCCGACAACGCGGGCGGTTTCGATCTCAGGTCGGCGCCAGCAGGCAGGGGCCTCGCATCGCTCGTCGGCGAGTTGGGACCCGGGCGATTGATCTCTGAACGCGTCGATGGAGGTACAGCGATGACAGCTCACATTCGCCTCGGTGGCTCGTCGTGACGCGATTACTCCTGCTCGACGATGCAGCTGTCGTGAACGATTTGTTCGCTTCGTTGTTGCGGACCGAACTGCAGGTCGACGTCATCCCGATGGCGTCAGTTGGAGAGCTGGAACTCGTCGTCGAACTCGGCGAGCGATTCGACATCGCAATCGTTGACCTCTCTTTTCCGGAAGAGCAGCGCACAGGGATGGAAGCGCTCCTGGCGATCCATGCAAGTTCGCCGTCGACGGTGTTGGCCGTCATTACCCAAGGTGACTCCTTCGTTGCCCAGTTGTTGCGTGATGTGTGGGAGTTGCTGCCGATCGCGACGGTTATTTCGATGGCGGCGCCGATCGCATTCCAAGTCGACCAGGTTCGCCAACTGGTCATGACCGGGTCGGCACCGATCGATCCGTCAGTCCAGCCGCTACTTCCGGCCGAGCGGGCCGAGAGCCGGAGCCTGGCTGCATTCCGTCATCTCGTTCTCCATGTCGGCCATGCAAAGCTGTGGGAGGCGCTGTTGGGGGCGCCCGAAGATGTGTCGTATCGCGATGTCGTCGAAGCGACGGGTCTCCGCTTGAACACGGTCAAGAATTACCGAGCGCAGTTGTTGCCTGAACTTCTGAATCATCGTCTCGATGATCCATCGTTGCGTGAAATGAGGGCCTTTGCCGCGCGGTGCAAACCCATTTTCGTGAATCTCATCGGGGAGATGCGCCAAAGGTCGAGAGCTCGAGTGCCTGAATGATGCGAGACCGGCACTCCGGACTGCTCTTGAAGCGCTTCGCGATGGCCTTCACGCTCGCAGCAGGAGCGATCGGTGCCGGCGTTCTGATTGCGAAGCTGACGACCACGGAAGGGGTCGACAGAGCCACAACGATCCTGCCTTCGTCGACGACCGGCACCGAATCGTCGGCTGGCCCTGAATCGACGGCCAAGGCCCAACCGGTAACGCCCGAATCAACCGGCGAGCTTCAGGACCAAACCCCGGAGTCGATCACCGACAGCGTTTTGGTTGCCGCCGCCCTTCGAGAGCTGCCCCAACCCGATGCTGCTCGGTACTGCATGGAGATGCACGGACCTGGATCGACGGCGGTTGTTGCTGGTGGTCTGAAAGGTGTCGAATGCCTGTCGCCGGACGGCAGCCCAATTCAACCGAAGGCCACGCTCGACGAGGTTTGCAAGAGCCAAGTGGAGGCAACGAGCCGGTGGGTTCATGTCCAAGTCGGTGACGTCTCGAATCGTTGCTCAACGACGGAGGGGGTCGTGATCGAGCCCCTTGACTTTGTCGCCTATTGCCCGAGGAGATATGGCCTAGCCTCCGAGGCGACACTGATCGCCGACGACAGCAACGGGTGGAGATGTGCCGTGGTCAAGGGCGGAGTCTTCGAAATCTATGAGATCGATACGGATCTGGCATGCCAAACGCTTGTCGACCGCCAAACATTCGCATCGGCCACAGAAGGCGACGAATCTCCATCGGCCTGGAACTGTTACGGGCTGCCGTAACGCATCCGGTTGTAGGTGGCGACGACGGTGTCAATGTCTTTTTGGGCGTCGGCCACGGCTTCCGCGATGTCGCGCCCACGGATCACATCCTCGGCCAACCAATTCAACCGCCACAAAATATGCGCTCTGGTCCCGCCGACCATGCCCACGTTGGCCGGGCCGGGCTCGGCACCGATGAGTTGATCGTACGGAACCCGCAGGCCCGGCCGATCCTGCCACATCGCAAGGAGCGCCGGTTCGAGGAGGGTGCTCTGCCGCACGGGGGCGTATCCGAGTTTCGCGAAGGTGACCTGCTGGGCCGCATCCGTGAAGTACCGAATCGCCTGCCAGGCAGCCCACGCCTTGTCGGAGTCTGGCGTCGTCAACCACATCCCGCTGCCGCCGACCAGCGCGCCGGTGCCGGGACCGGGCAAGGCTCCGACTCCGAGCTCAGCTGACGCGTCGACCTCGCTGAAATTGTCGTATGCGAAGTTCAGCGATCCGCTCGTGTGGATGTTCATCGCAGCAACTGGACCAGTCGGTGCGACCAGCCGGACGAGGTCGTCATACGGCGTGGCGTTCGTGACCGGTTGGCTCACGATGCCTTCGCTCGCGAGTTGTTGAAGCGCTTCGAGAATAGCGATGAGCGACGAGTCGGTGAGATTGATTTGGGTTCCGTTGACGGAGCGGACGTCGTGGCCGTTGTTGTTCTCGGCCAAACTCACATTGGATTGGGCCGCCCATTGGGTGACGAACCAGCTTGCGTCCCCGTACGTCAATCCGTCGGCCGCAAGTCCTGCGGCGCGCATCGACTGGACGTCAGTACGCAGTTCGTCCAAAGTTTGTGGTGGATTGTCTGGGTCGAGGCCAGCGTTGAGAAACTGGCTGCGATCGTAGAACAGCACGGGTGTCGAGACGGTGAGAGGCAGGCCAATTTGGGTGCCGTCCAATTGGTACGCCGCTGTCATGATCGGTACGAAGTCGGCTGAGTCAAAGGTTGGATCGTTGTCGATGCATCGCTGCACGGGGGTCGCTACGCCTCCATCGGCGAAGTTCACGAGAGCATCGAGCCCCATGATGAGCAAGTCAGGCCGCGTGCCTTCGCTCATCAGACGACGAAACTCCTCCTCCGTTCCGTGGACGAGCGCGCCCAGGTTGATTCCGGGGTGAGTGCTGTTGAACTGCAAGATCAAGCCCTGAGCCGCCGTCTCGGCCTCTTCACTCAATGTGGACCAGATCTCGAGGTTCACCGGTTCAATCGGTTCCGCAGTCGATGTCGGTGAGCACTCCACAGTCGGCAGCGGCGGGCTCGGACGGAGTGTTGTTGTTGTTGT
>JANOQU010000147.1:0-9318 GCA_031422355.1 Actinomycetes bacterium | reverse complement strand
GTCGCCAACGATGGTCGTCTCGTTCGCGGCCGGGTCGCGCTGCGAGAAATCGCCTGCAGCAACGAAGCCGCCGATCAGCCGGAGATTTGCGACCCCGCTCAGAACGAGGGGCTCGTCGTACACGCCGGCAGCAACCTGGATGGTCACATTCGAACTCGCCGCTGCGAGTGCAGCAGCCACCGAACCGAACGGCTGGGCGGCTGTGCCATCGCTCGCTGCCGCCGCCGTGGACATGTCGACGCACAGGACTGACGCGCCGTCGCAGGCCAGTGCCGGTGCCGGGTCCGGCAGCGGTGGAATCGGCTCGACGTTCGCGCTCGCTGAGGTCGGCGTCGTCGGCGCCGTGGTATCTGCGATCGGTGTGTCTGACGTCAGCGGCTCTGAAGATTCTGGCGCGTCCGGCTCTGAGTCCGGGTTCCCTATCGACTCGTCGCGTGCAATCGAGTCCCCCGAGCCAACGGCCGCGACTGAACTCGACGTCGACGTCGAGCCATCGCCGTCAGTGCACCCAGCGACGAGAACCAGCACGACGATCAATGCGGCGATCGGTATTCTGCGGCCGGTCATCCCTCCAGACTGTCACGTCGTGACAAGCCCTCGCGACGGCGCTCTGTCCGACTGATCGCTCCGAGACAGGAGTCGAATGTCGGTCAGTGAGGCCATCGTCAACCTTCGGTGCGGGCGGAGGGAATCGAACCCTCACATCTTTCGATACAGGGACCTAAACCCTGCGCGTCTGCCAATTCCGCCACGCCCGCGTGACATCTCTAGCCTGCCCGCAAAACCGGTGCAGTTCAAACACGATCATTCGGCAACTGAGATCGAGACTGCCGGTCCATCGGGGTCGACATCGGTCACCCATGCGGCTGAAACGCTGATCGAGCGATTCGGGATCAACTGCCCACCGACCACATTTCCGTGCCAGAGAACATGATCGCCTTGCGTGATGACGATGGTCCGGGCTTCGGTGAATTCGCTGACCCGCAGCAGAAACCGGTCGCGAGCTGGCGCAATTCCGGGCTCCAACTTCGATGGAGACACCCACGCAATGGGCGATGACGGGATCACAGAGACCGATCGATCGGGCCATTCGCCGATCGTCAGCCAGTCGACGACGTGGGCAGCAACGTGACGACCATCGAGTGCGCACACGTCGGCGGTCTCGGCCGGATGGACCAGATTGCCGATCGCAAAGACCCCGCGTCGGCTCGTTCGGCCAGCGCCATCTCGTGTGGGTCCCAGATGAGCACTGTCAATCTCAAGTGTGCCGCGCCGTGACAGTTCATGATCCGGAATCCAGTCGCCGGTGAAGACGACGGTGTCGCATTCCAGCCGGGTTCCGTTGGTCAGGGTGACGGCTTCGACGCGGGTTCGTCCGTGGATCTCGGCGACATCGACACTGGTCATCACCGGTACCCGGTGACGGGTGGCCGTGGCCAATCGCAGCAACGAATACGACTGATGGTGGGAGAGCGGCGTCACCATCGCAATGACTTCACAGCCGCTGTGTTCCAGCGTCAGAACTGCCGAGAAACTGACGTGTTCGGCGCCGACGATCACTGCCCGAGTGCCGGGTCGCTGATGATGCAGCGCGGTCAATTGTTGCAACGAGCCGGTCGTGAATATACCGGCGCCCCTATCGCCGGGAACCAAGCGCGCCGAGCGGGGGCGCTCCCGAACTCCGCTCGCCAGGATCACACATCGGGCCTCGAGCACGCTGGTCCCAGTGGCATCGGCGACTCGCAAGTTGGTTGGGCCGGTCCAATCGAGCGCTGTCGTCGATGTGCGTACATCGACGCCGGCCTGTTCAGCGGATGCACGAAGCCTGGCGGCGTAGCGGGGGCCTGTCAGAAGTCGGTGCATGTCTCGAAGGCCGTAGCCGAGATGATTGGAGTGGCGTGGAATCCCCCCGGCTTCCGTCTCTCGATCGAGAACCACGACATCGGAGATTCCTCGCCGCCGCAGCGCGATCGCCGCAGTCAGTCCCGCTGGTCCACCGCCAACGATGATCACGTTGTGGATGGCTGGAGCGGAGTCGGTCATGGCACGCCGATCCAGTTGCTGACGGGAGTGGACGTGGATTCGGCAGCGATTGCCCCAATCTCGGCGCTGCAGTAGAAGCCTTGGCAGCGGCCGGCGAGCGCGCGGGTTCGGCGGCGAATGCCATCGAATGACGTGGCTGGCGGTTGCTCGCTACAGGCCGAGGTGATTTCGGCGCGAGTCACCCGTTCGCAATGGCAGACAATGGCTCCGCTTCCGCCGACTTGGTAGGGCCGAATGTCGGCTTCGCCAAGCATTGTGATCCGAGGGCGCACGACATGGTCGTCGTCCTTGGCGACCGCATCCAATCCGCACGTGCGCAGGCGCGCCAGCGCTTCTTCGGCAAGCGCCATCGACGATGTGAGACCGGTCGAGCGTATTCCGCCGAGACAGACGTAGCGGAGGTCGTGATCGTGACGGATCTGGTAGTCGGCATGCTCGGTTGCGGCCCGCAGGCCGGCGTAGACGGCCGTCACTTCCTCGTCGAGCAGCGACGGCAAGATCCGGCGGCCCTTGTCGAGGAGAGCTCGAACACCGGCTTCGGTGGACCCTGTGGCGGTTCGATCGTCGATGTCGTCGGCGGTCGGGCCGAGCATCACGTTTCCGAACACAGTCGGGGCAATGAGCACACCCTTGGTGTGGGTCGTCGGCACCGGCAAGATGGTGTGCGTCAGCAGCGGCCGGGCAAGCTTGTCGAAGACGATCAATTCGCCACGACGTGGTCGGACCGCGAATTCGTTACCGCCGAACATTGCATCCACGGTGTCGCTGAAGAGCCCGGCGGCGTTGACGACGAATCGGGTCCGAATGCTTCGACCGTCGGCCGCAGCAATCATGGTGAGGTCATCTCCGACTTCGACGCCGGTCAGACGGAACTCGGGAATCCACGTGACGGCGTTGGCGATGGCCTCGCGGGCGAATGCCAGCGGGGTACCCCACGGATCGATGATGTGCTCGCCGGGGACCAGCATCGCCCCGGTGGCGCCAGGGCCGAGGTTCGGTTCGAGGTCACCGACGGACGCGGCGTCGATGATCTCCGCGTCGAGGTATCCGTTGGCGGTCGCCTTGGAAGCAAGCGCAACGAGACGCGCGGCCTGCTCATCGTCCCAGGCGACAAGCAGAGCGCCCGTCCGCTCGATCGAGATTCCAGCGGTCGGCGCGTATTCACTCAACAACGCATAGCCGCGAGCGACAAGCCGCGATTCGATGGTGCCCGGAGTTGCATCGAAGCCGGTGTGCAGAATGGCAGTGTTGGCCTTGCTCGTGCCGGTCCCGACATCGTCGGCCGAGTCCACCAGCGCTACCGCGAGTCGATGATGCGACAGCAGTCGGGCGACAGCCGTGCCGACGACGCCAGCGCCGACGACGACGACGTCGAACTCGGCGAGAAGAGCCATCGATTGATCGGCCATCGCTTGATCGGCCATCGATTGATCAGCCATCGAGTCGCAACCCGTGCTCGGCAATCGCTCGCCACCTGCCGAGCCGACCTTCTGCTTCATCGGCGCTGATCCGTGGCGTCACCACCCTCGTGGGGTTCCACGACGGCAGCCCAGCTCGGGCTCCATGACCGATCATCGCCATGGCTGCGACGCCAAGCGCTGTCGCGTTGGTCGACGGGTAGACCTCGATCGGGATCTGGGCCAGATCTGCCTGCGTTTGCAGGACCAACGTCGACCGAGTGAGACCGCCATCGACGCGTAACGTCTGCAGCGGACCGCCGAGGTCATCGCCGATTGCCTGGGCCAGTAGCGCAACCTGGGCGGCGATGCCGTCGACGACCGCTCGCACGAGATGCGCCTTGGTGGTCGCGAGACTCAGCCCAGTCAAGGACCCTCTCGCTGCCGGCGCCCAGAACGGTGCGCCCAGGCCCGCCAGCGCTGGAATGAACGTGACGCCGCCCGAGTCGGTGACAGTGGAGCCGAGCGCATCGAGATCAGCCGGGCCCGTGATCACGCCGATCTCTTGCAGCCATCGAACCGCAGCACCGACGGTGAACACCTGCCCATCGAGGCACCACGTCGTCTCGCCGTCGATCTGCCAGGCGACGCACCCGACGAGACCGCTCCCGGAACGTACCGGCTTGGAGCCGGTGCACGCGAGCAGGAACGCGCCGGTGCCATAGGTGCACTTGGCCTCACCGGCTTCGGTGCATGACTCGGCAAACAGGGCTGCCTGCTGGTCGACGCACAGTCCCGTGACGGGAATCGGGCGATCTGCGAACATCGTCGTCTCCCCGACGGGCTGGGCGTTGCCGACCACGGTCGGCAGGTCGGCCGGGTCGATCCCAAAGGCCGCGCAGGCCTCGTCGCTCCAGGTTGCCGAATCGAGATCGAGGAGAAGTGTGCGCCCGGCGGTCGAGACGTCGGTCACGAAGGTGGCGCACATTCGGTTCAACAACCAGACATCGCTGGTGGTGATCGCGGGGCCGTCCCCGACCTGATCGCGAAGCCATGCAACCTTGGGCGCTACGAAGTACGGATCCAGTTCGAGGCCGGTGATCTGCGCAAGTCGCGGCGCCCAGCCGTCTGATCGAAGCCGCTCACACAGCGAAGCGCTGCGGCGATCCTGCCACACGATTGCGTCCCCGATCGGTCGCCCGGTCGCTCGGTCCCACGCCACGATCGTCTCGCCCTGATTGGCTAATCCGATTGCATCGGGTAGTTCGCCACCGGCCAATTCGATCGCCCGAGTGGCGGCATCGACGACACTTCGCCAGAGCAGTTCCGGGTCCACTTGGACGCCGCCGTTGGTTGTCGCGGTTGGCTCGCAAGTCGACTCGGCCTCGCCGACCACGTGGCCGTCGGCGACAACCACGGCCTTAGTCGCCGACGTGCCCTGATCGATGGCCAGAACCCTCATGCGCGGCAAAGCTACTCGCGCGCCCTCGCTGGTTGGAGCGGGAGCGCCCGCGAGACATTCCACACCCACGTCGGTGATTCGTTGGGCCACACGAGACATTGCGCAGACGTGGGCGCAGTACGTCTCAGTCCGGCGCCAGCATCTGCGTGTCGGCTACTCCGTTGGCAGCCAGACGAGGTTGATCTGGGTGACCTTGACGTCGCTGCGTTCGAGGGGGACATCGATCGATGTCAGGTTCTTGGAGATGCCATTCCATCTCGTGTCGATCTCGAAGATTTCGCTCTCCAGTTCCAATTCCAATTCCTCCAGCTGTTGGCGAAGGGTTCGGGTCTTGTTCTCGGCCGCCTCCAGCCGATCTCCCGCGGCGCTGGTACGGCTTCGACGACCCGCTGCGGACCCGGCCTTGCCGAGGACGGAGCCGAGGAGACCGCCGCGCGATCGACGCCCACCAAGCAAGCCGCCAAGGATGGAACCCGCCGTCGAGAACAGTTCCTCGTCTCGTCTCCCGTCGCGTTGTGTCTCGAGCACGTCGGTGCGGTCTTGGGCCGTCTGCAGTTGGCTCTGGATGCGGGTCACCTTGGTCTGGTACTTGTCGCGCAGCGCTGCGGTCTCGGCGTCGGCGCGAGTATCGGCGGCTTGATAGCAGCGGACACCGAATGCCTCGCTGGTCTCGCCGGGGCGGCTGTACAGCTTCAACTCGCGGTTGGTGACGACCTCCATCGTTCGGCTGCGGACGAGATGATCGATCAGATCGCGCTCGACCTTGGTCCAGAACGCCTTGGTCTTCAATGGCGCACCGGTCAGGACGTATGTGCACGCGGTTGGTGGTTCGACCCGAAGATCTCGATCGTCGTAGTCCACACCAACGCTGCGGGACACATCGGTGTGCTCGCGGAGCGGGAAGACCACCGCTTCGTATTCCTCGTCATGAAAGACGTCCGCCTTGGTCTCGTCGTATCGGAGTGCAATACGGGCAACGACGGCTGGCGCCCGACGAACGCCGGCTGGAGCGGCGCCGACTTCGGCCAACCACGGCGCTGCGACGTCGGCCCAGCGGACGGCGATGCCGGGGGCGATCTCGGGCATCACCAATGTGGCATCGGCGTCCACCGGCGACGGGCTCGGGGCTTGGGTGGGAGCTCCCGTCGGCTTTCCCGTTGGCACCGGAGGATGTCCCGTCGCAGGTGCCCCCGTTGGCGGTGGGAACGGTGAAGCAGCCGGCGGCGTCGCAGGTGCGGGTGCCGATACAGCGGCAGCTTTCTGATCGGCCATCAGGGTCGCGATCTGATCGCGGGCGAGCGGGCCACGCAGGTAACTCATTGCCCAACGAGTCGTGAACACCTCCGGCTGGTCCTTGCCGGCTCGACGTAGGACGAACTCGCGCTTGGCGAGACCGCTGATCGTGTCGCCGAGGGCGTTGACATCCACGCCTCCGGCCGCCGCGCTCATCCCGTCGAGGAGGCGCATCTTGTCGCGCTCTGTTTGCAACCGTCCGATCATCCAAGTTCCGGCGTTGGACAACGCCTTGTAATCGACATCGACCGGATTCTGCGTCGACAGCACTACGCCGACGCCGAATGCCCTGGCCTGCTTCATCAGAGTCATGATCGGCTTCTTGGTCGGCGGCATCGCAGTCGGTGGTAGGTAGCCAGCGACTTCGTCCATATAGAGCATCGCTCGTAGATCGGTCGTGCCGCTCTGACGTCGCATCCAGGTGATCAACTTCGAGAGCACCAAGGTGGTCACGAATTGGCGCTCCTGGTCGCTCAGATGTGCGGTGCACACAATGGCGCAACGCGGCTTGCCGTCGGGTGTGTGCAGCATTGCGTCGATGTCGAGGTCGGCGCCCGCCAGCCAAGCGCCGAACGACGGCGAGGCGAGAAGGCCATTGAGACGAATGGCGAGTTGGGTCCGTTCCTTTGGCGGATAGAACGTGTCGAGGTCGAAGACCCCCAGCTTGCGGATCGGTGGGGTCTGAACCATCCCGATCAACGCAGCAAGGTCGAGGCTTCGACCGGCTGTCCATTCGTGGAGGATCAGGTTGCAGAGCAGAATGTGCTCTCGGCTGCTCAGTGGATCCGCGTCGATGCCGATCAGTCCAAGCAGACCACTGGCAAACCCCTCGATCTCATCGCCGACGATCTCGCTGTCGGATACGTCGGCTGGCGCCTGCAGCGAGCCGACGATGTTCAGACCGACACCCGATGTGGAACCTGGCGTGTAGATGGTGAAGTCCACGTCGTTCCTCAACCGGGTGATGTCTGCCGTTCCCATCTGCCAGGCAGCAAGCCCATCGGTCCATGCTGTTGCCTGGGCGGCTGCGAACTCCGCGACAGCGAGACCGGCCTTGGCCGCATCGCCCCCGTTGACCCACGGTTCGAAATCAGTCGGCGCCAGGTTCGGAAACGTCAGGCAGAGGTTTGTCAGGTCACCTTTGGGATCGATCAGCAGCGTTGGCACGCCGGCCAGCAACGCGTCCTCGATCAGCACGATGCCGAGCCCCGTCTTGCCGGAACCCGTCATTCCGACGATGACGCCATGGGTGGTGAGGTCGCTCGATGAGACGCTGGTCGTCGCCCCGGTTCGTTGGTGCGCTGACGGATCGATCTGCCCGCCGATGAGAAAATCTGCCATCGGATCAGACTACGGCGTGGCTCGTGGCGGGGCGGGTGGCCGAGCGGAAGCCACGGTTACGGCAGGGTCCGCTGCCGTGCGGTATGTTCGGCGCATGATCCGCCTGAGCGTTCTCTATCCCAGTGGCGACGACGTCACGTTCGACCACGACTACTACAAGAACACCCATGTTCCGATGGCTTGTGCTGCATGGAACGTCGGCGCCGAGATCGACAAGGGCATCAGTGGCCCCAACCTGGCCGCTGTCCACTTCTTCTTTGAGAGCCTCGACCAGATGAATGCGGCAATGGGTGCGCCAGGCACGGCTGCCGTGATGGCAGATGTACCGAACTACACCAACGCCGCCCCTGTGATGCAGATCAGCGAAGTGGTCTGACCGCAGTACCACCCATGGCCAGTGCCTTCTCCGGATTCTCGCCAGCCGTGCTGTCGTTCTTCGATGGCTTGGCCGACGACAACTCCAAGGCGTACTGGCAAGCAAACAAGGCCACCTACGATGTCGAGGTCAAAGGGGCAATGCAGCGTCTCCTCGACGACCTCGGCGAGTACGGCCCGTTCAAGATCTTTCGGCCGTACAACGACGTGCGTTTCGCAAAGGGACGGCCGCCGTACAAAGAGCAGATCGGCGCAGTGGGCGAGAGTCAGGGCGGATCAGTTTCGTATGTCCAGGTGTCAGCTGCCGGGCTGATGGTCGGCACCGGCTACTACTCGATGGCCGCTGATCAGCTCGAGTTGTTTCGGCGAGCCGTGGACGACGAGCATCGAGGCGCAGAGCTGTCAGGGATCTGTTCATCGATGGTGGCCAAGGGATATCAACTCGGGGCGATGGAAGAACTGAAGACGGCTCCTCGCGGTTATCCGAAAGATCATCCCCGGATCGAGATCCTCCGCCGGAAGGGCCTGATCGCGTTCACGACGTGGACCCCGGGACCCTGGTTTCATACCGCCAAAGTGGTCACCAGAATTCGTTCAGCCTGGCAAGGCGCAGCGCCGATGAACGACTGGCTCGATACCCACGTCGGACCCAGCACCCTGCCGCCACCGGATTGGGACCGCTGAGTGCGGTTCATCCACAACCGGGTCAGCCCGGTGACAGCGTTCGAACTCTGTAGGCGCAGCGCGCGTCGCCGCGCAACAGATGTTGGTCGCGGGACACTTCGACTGTCGGTCCGAGAGCGGCCTGAAACACTTCCAACTCGCTTCGGCACAGGTCCTGACAGGACGTCGCTGCGGTACAGATCGGGCAATGGTGCTCGACCAGGATCAGGTCCGCACCATCCACGATGACCTCTGCGAGATACCCCTCTGCGCTGCGGCGATCGGCCAATGCGCGAACTTTGACGGGCACCGCTGCATCGCCAAGGGCCGACCGGTAGCTCTCAATTTGTTCGACGGCACGCTGATCGATCACTGCTGAAAGCGCCTGCTCGCCGAGGCTGGTGCGAATCGAGCGAATCAGTTCGACCGTGAGTTCACCGTGGCGATCCGGGAACAATTCGAGGCTGAGTTTGGTGGTCCGCCATCGCAATGCAGGGCGGCCGCGTCCCTGAATCTCGCCGTCGAATCGCTCGACCAGACCTGCGCTTTCCAGCGCGTCGAGGTGCTGACGAACCGCTGTTGTCGACGTGTCGAATTGGTCCGCCAACTCGTGGGCGGTGGCCGAATCAGCTCGATTCAGCATCTCGATGTTGCGCCGATTGGAGTCGGACAGGTCGGCCATCTCGGCAGACTAACCGTATAGAGCAAGCTAACTCTTGGCTTATGCCGGTCCTGATGATGTAC
>JANOQU010000146.1:0-3689 GCA_031422355.1 Actinomycetes bacterium | reverse complement strand
CAGCACGGTCGCCGGCACCGCTGAGGCCAGCAGAGACTGGTGGCCGATCTCGATGCATTGGGCTCTTGCAGGTCAGGTTCCTCGGCGAGCTGGCGCAGTCGCCCGCCCGACGAACACGGATCAGGTGAGCGCAATCGCGTCGCTGTGCAACGAGCGTCAAATTCCGCTCACCGTTGCTGGCGGCAGGTCCGGCGTCTGCGGTGCCAGCGTGCCCGTCTTCGGTGGGATCGTGCTCGACACGACGGCGATGCAGGGCATCGCGTCGGTCGATGCCGAGTCTGGAATCGTGGAAGTACTGGCCGGAACGTTCGGACCGGACCTCGAAGCAGAACTGCAGGGTGTGCACGGACTGACGGTCGGGCACTTTCCGCAGAGCTTCGACATTGCGACAGTGGGCGGTTGGGTTGCGTGCCGCGGAGCGGGCCAGTACAGCACTCGCTACGGCAAGATCGAAGACATCGTCGTCGGACTGGAGGTCGTACTCGCCGATGGACGCGTCGTACACACGGGCACCGGCCCAGCGGCCGCGTGTGGACCGAACCTCACCCAATTGTTCGTCGGGTCCGAAGGCACGCTCGGAATCATCACCAGGGTCTGGTTGATCGCGCATCCCATCGCACCGGCCGAGCGGCGGGCTGCGTACGGTTTCGGATCATTCGAGGCTGGGTTGGAGGCATGTCGACGGATCATTCGTCGCGGCGCGACACCAGCGGTTTTGCGGCTGTATGACGCTGCAGAGTCCAAGCGCGGCCACGGCGGAGACGGGACGGAGTGCGTCATGCTGGTCCTCGACGAGGGCGACACATTGTTGATCGACGCAGTGATGGCCGTCGTCGACGATGTCACCTCCGCAATGCAGGCGAGACGGCTCGACGACGCCCTCGTCGATGCCTGGACAGCTCACCGGAACGACACGAGCGCTCTGCAAGCCCTTACCCGGAAGGGCTTCGTCGTCGACACGATGGAGATCGCTGCGCCGTGGTCTTCGCTACCGAGAATATTCGACCAGGTTCGAACAGCATTTTTGCAGGTGCCGCATGCACGCACAGCCACGTCACATCTCAGCCACAGCTACCCCGATGGCGCCTGCCTATATTTCACGTTCGCGGCGACCCCGCCGACGGACGCGATCGACGAGACATATGTGGCCATGTGGGATGCCGGTCAACGGGCCGTTCTCGCAGCCGGAGGCAACCTGTCGCACCATCATGGAATCGGCCTCAACCGCGGGCGGTTCATGGCCGAAGCGCTCGGCGAGGCCTTTCTCGTGCTCTCGTCACTGAAGCAAGCTCTCGACCCGGTCGGCATCCTCAACCCGGCCAAGATGGGTTTTTCCTCGCACTTCGGCGCTCTCGATGCCCCGTATCGAACGGTCGATCGATGAACTCTCGTGACACCAACCACAGTGACCGATGGGATGTCGGCGCACTCAAAGCCGGGGCGACGGTTGCACTCACCTTTGCCGCGCCATTCCTCGTCGCGGCTCGGCTGATCGCCGACAGCAACGACGGAACTGAGCAAGACAGTGGACTCGTTCTGCCGTTGGTCGTTCTTGCAATCTTCGGCTTCGTACTCGGTGCCGGAGTTGCCGCGTGGCGTCAACAGAAGCGCACTCCCCTATCGCACGGCATCGTTACGTCGGGCGGCACGTTCGTCGGCGTTCAGGGGGTCCTCGTCGTGATCAACTTGATCCGCGGTGCCGATGTGAGATGGTTCAACATCGTGTTCAACCTGTCGGTGGCGGTCTTTGCCGGTCTGATGGGCGGCCTACTGGGGATGAATTTGCAGAACCGCGGACTGCAACCGAAACGATGAACGGAGAGCGACAGTGAGTGTTCTGGTGATCGATGTCGGCACGAGCGGCCTTCGGGCCGCGACGGTGTCGCGAGATGCAGCGGTCGGCCATGTCAACTTCCGTGAGTTCGCGCCGACTACTCCTTCGCCTGGCCTGGTCGAGTTCGATCCAATGGCCATGGCCGCGGCGGTGCTCGATGTCGCGGGCCGAACGATCGAGTCGTTCAACGTCGAGCGAGCGGACCGCATCGACGCGCTGGGGATCACCGCCCAGAGAGCGTCCACGATCGTCTGGGACCGAGCGACCGGTACCCCCGTGGGACCGGGGATCGGCTGGCAGGACCTGCGAACGGTCTTCGAGTGCATCATGGCCAAGGCTGATCACGGGCTCGCGCTCGCCCCAAATCAGTCAGCGACCAAGGTGGCATGGCTGCTCAACACCTACGACCCTGACCGCCAACGCGATCTTCTGTTCGGAACCGTCGACACATGGATTGCCTGGGTGGTGAGCGGGGGCACTGTCCACATCACCGATCACACCAACGCAGCGGTCACCGGCCTCTACGACATGGGTCGCTGCGAATGGTCGACTCAGGCATGCGTTGCGCTCGGGATACCGGTCGAGATGCTGCCCACAATCGTCGACTCGAGTGGGGAACTCGGCGTTGCGTCCAAATTGGCGGGCTCCCCCATGATCGGTGGACTGGCCGGTGATCAACAGGCCTCGTTGGTTGGCCAAGGATGCGTGCGACCCGGCACGGCCAAGATCACGTTCGGCACCGGCGGGATGCTGGACCTCTGTACCGGTACCGAGGCGCCCTTGGATCACCGCAGGAGCGGTCACGGAACGTTCCCGATCGTGGCCTGGACTCGCGAGGGTGTGGTCAACTACGGCGTCGAGGCCATCATGTTGTCGGCGGGCACAAACGTGGAGTGGCTGCGGGATGACATGGGACTCATCGCAACAGCAGCGGAGAGCCACGACGTCGCCAGCCGCTGCGACGACACCGATGGCGTCACCTATGTTCCTGCGCTCCTCGGTTTGGGGACCCCCCGTTGGGACTACGGCGCGCGCGGGACGCTCCTTGGAATCACCAGGGGGACCGGCCGCTCGCACATTGTCCGTGCCGTTCTGGAAGGTGTTGCTCAGCGGGGAGCGGATCTCGTCGACGCAGCCGTGGCCGACACCGACCTCGACATCGCAAGCCTTCGTGTGGATGGAGGCATGAGCGAAAACCCGACATTTGTTCAGGCTCTGGCCAATGCGACCGCCACATTGATCGAGGTGTCGCCAGTTGCCGAGGCAACGACGCTCGGCGCCGGTTACCTCGCTGGACTCGCCGTTGGTACGTGGAGCGACCTCGGCGAGGTGGCAGACTCATGGTCGCCTGCGCGAGTGGTCGAGCCAAATGGCTCATTCGACCGCGATCGCTGGCGGCAGGCGGTCGATCGATCATCACGTTGGATACCTGACCTGTCCGCTCTCGACTTCTAAAGTTGGTGAGCAACCCCTCCGCCGTCAAAGCTGGAGGCGAACATCTCGAAAGGACCAAGTCTTCGTGGACATCAAGGAAGCGGCACAGATCCCAGCCGCTGCACATGACGATGCTTCGTCGCCGCGTCGTCGCATCCTCGCGGCTGGCATCGCTGGCGCAGCGACGTCACTGCTGCCCTGGCTGACGGGTTCGGCCCGCGCCACAGCAACGACCGATACTGCTGACAGTGCGACAGACGACACCTCTGGCGATCCGTTCGGTCCAGATACCACCGAGGCCAGCGACATCACGACCGGCGGCACCGACAGCGAGACGGACACAACCGATCAGCAGGGCGAATCCGAGGACACTCAGGCACCGACCGGTGGCGGGGGTGGGCCGAGCGGCTTCGTCGGCGGT
>JANOQU010000145.1:0-1523 GCA_031422355.1 Actinomycetes bacterium | reverse complement strand
TAGGCATCTTCCAGCCCATCGGTAAACATATGGTCCTTGACCTCGCCGTGACCCAATCGCAAACCGCCGCGCGCCTTTGGCAGCAGATAGGGCGCATTGCTCATCGATTCCATGCCGCCCACCAGGACGCGGGCGTTGCTGCCCGCCGCAATGCTGTCATGGCCGAGGATCAACGCCTTCATGCCGTCGCCAGCGACAAGACGGGCGTATTCGGAATCTGAATCATCGCCTCAAAGTCTCCCACGTGTCGGCAAACGGCTGAAAGACTAGGCCGAAACGGGCGCTGTATTGCTGGCGCCGCTGAAGTAGTCGAAGTAGGTCGCCGCGTCATCATCGAGCAGCAAGACCGCGTTGCCGTCGATGTTTTCGCCGTGAACGGGCGGAGTGAACGTCTGGAGTCCGTCGGCAACGGCCTCGCGTAGTGCGCTCGCGGCACCGAGCACATCGAGTTCGGCGTCGAGGCGTACAGCGCTGGTCATCGAGACGAGTACGTCGCCTGCTTCGAGCGGATTGTCCTTGACCGTATCGATCGCTGCCTGGAGGGCAATGTTGATGAACGACTGTTGGCGCTTGATCCGCCCGAAGTCCGACGTGGGATCCTGTTGCCACTCCCCGTCGACGAACTCCTCGTAAAAGCGGCTGCGCGTATAGGCAAGCGACTGGACTCCGTCGAGGACATGGAAGCCGGGCGTTTCGACGAAGAAGCCCGTGTGCGTATCTCGGGCAGGGTGCCAGAAGCCGACGCTCACCCCGCCAATCGCGTCGACCAGCGCCTTGAAGCCCTGGAAATCGATCTCGACGTAGTGATGAATCGGGATGCCAAGGCCCTGCACCGTCTGGATGAGAGTGGCCGGACCATCCTGGTAGGCCGCGTTGATCCGGCTCGGATTGTCTCGTCCGGGGATCTCGACCCACAGGTCGCGGGGCAGGGAAAGCACCGACGCGGCACCGCCGTTCTTGTCTCTGCGCAGAACCATGATCGTGTCGCTGCGGTTTCCCGAGACATCGCCAACACCTCCGATACCACCAAAGTCAGGATCGCTCGGGTCGGCCCCTTCCCGGCTATCGGAGCCAACCAGCAGGAAGTTCTCGACATTCGAGTTGGTCGGGCTGAAGACCTCACCGAGGCCTTCGACACGGGTGATCCTGTTCACCTGCTGCTTGGCGGTCACCAGGACGCCGACCGAGCCAGCAACCCCCACGAGTGCTGTCATCAGAAGGAACGAACCGAGCCGCCTCGGCTTCCGACTGCGGCCGCCT
The DNA here is from genome assembly GCA_031422355.1 of Actinomycetes bacterium. Taxonomy (GTDB): domain Bacteria; phylum Actinomycetota; class Acidimicrobiia; order Acidimicrobiales; family Ilumatobacteraceae; genus WLMZ01. The sequence goes on along the minus strand of JANOQU010000145.1, from coordinate 263 downwards.
GATCCGGTCGACGAGCCGCCGGGCGGCTGTTCGGGCGGCTTGGACGGTCCAATCGTGAACTTCTGTTGCGCCGGGTCAAGGGCTGAGGGCGCGATCTGCACGCTGGAACCGTACTGCCGCGGCCCCGCTTGCGGCGCGCGGTCACTCGGCGGGGCGGAGGTGAACGACGTCGCCGGTGTCGATCCGATGAGTGATCGCGCAGTCATCGAGAACGAGCAACCTGCCGTCTCGCTCGACGCCGATGGCGCGGCCGACGACGAATT
>JANOQU010000144.1:0-4600 GCA_031422355.1 Actinomycetes bacterium | reverse complement strand
AGTTGCCGTAGGCGGCGACGTTGTGAGGACGATCATAGCCGGCCAGGGCGCGGTTGCGACCGCCGGTGAGGTGATCATCATCGACACGAGCGGCTCGATGGATCTGCCGCCGACCAAGATCACCGCCGCCAGGCGGGCGGCCAAGGTCGCTCTCGACGAGATCGTCGATGGCACGTCGTTCGCTGTCGTGGCCGGCTTCAACGATGTCGAGTCCATCTATCCCAGCAACTTCACGCTCGCCACGATGACTCCGGCAACTCGCGAGGCCGCCCAGGAAGCCATCACCCGGCTTCGCCCCGGCGGCACCACAGCGATCGGAAAGTGGCTGAACTGTGCAACGGACATCTTCCTGAGCAGCCAGCCAACGCAACGTCACGCGATCTTGCTGACCGACGGTCGGGTCGAGGGCGAGGAACCAGAGGTCCTGACCCAGGCGATCGCACGGGCGACCGGGGTCTTCCAGTGCGACTGCCGCGGCATCGGCGAGAACTGGGACGTCGACCAGATGCGGCGGATCTCCACCGCCTTGTTGGGCAGCGTCGACATCATCGCCGACCCAGACGATCTCGAGGCCGATTTCGAGCAGATGATGCGCGAGTCGATGAGCCGCGGCGTCGCCGACGCCAAGCTGCGAATCTGGACGCCGCAGGGCAGCGACGTGCTGTTCGTGCGCCAGGTGGCGCCGACCGTTCAGGACCTCAGTGATCGCGCCGAGCGGATCAGCCCGCTGATCGTCGAATACCCCACCGGTGCCTGGGCCGACGGCTCGCGTGACTATCACATCGCCGTTCGAGTACCGGTCGCACCAGTTGGCAACGAGCGTCTGGCGTGCCGAGCAGAAGTCGTGCTCGGCGACCAGGTGGTGGCCAAGGGCCTGGTCCGCGCCGTGTGGTCCGGCGATGTCGACCTGACGACCCGAATCGATCCGGCCGTTGCTCACTACACCGGCCAGGCGAACCTGGCCGATGCGATCCAGAAGGGTCTTGCCGCAAAGGCTGCAGGCGATGACCGGACGGCGACGGTTCTGCTCGGTCAGGCAGCCAAGCTGGCCCACGAGAGCGGCAACGAAGACACCACCCGGCTGCTGGCCAAGGTGGTCGATGTCGTCGACCTGGAAGCGGGAACGGTCCGGCTCAAGTCAGCTGTCCCGAAGTCCGACGAGATGGCGCTGGACACTCGCAGTACCAAGACCACCCGTATCCGCCGGGTCGAACCAGCGCCTGACACCGCGGTGGCTGACGCGGCTGACCCGGCTGATCCGGCTGCTCCTGTTGCACCGTTTGCTCCACCCGCTCCTGATTCCGGAGCGTCGGCATGAGCCAGACCACATGTCCGAACGGCCACGTCTCGGCCGACCCGGATTGGTGTGACACCTGCGGAGCCCGGCTCGGATCGGCCGGCTCGCCCGGTGTACCCGATGCTGCAGCGCCGGTGCCGATGTCCTCCCCGCCCGACTCACCTGGCTCGCCAGCCGCGGCACCTACAGGTTCGACGTCATCAGCCGGCAACTTCAGTTCAGTTCCGTGCCCGCATTGCTCTGCGCCGAACGCTTCGGACGCTCTGTTCTGCGAAGACTGCGGCTACGACTTCACCACCGGTCAGGCACCAGAGCCTGTTCCTACCGGCACGGTTCCTGTCGTCAACGTCAGCACGGTTGCCGGTGCGGTTCCGACGTCTGTTGATCCGCTCACCGATGCAATGCCACCTGCTCCAGCACCGACAGGGTGGATCGTGATCGTGGAGATCGATCCGGTCTGGTTCGAGTTGAAAGGCACCCTGGCCGATCAACCCTGCCCGGCCCCGTCGACATCGACCATTCCGCTCCGGCACGCAATCGTGCGGATCGGACGCTCTAGTCAATCCCGTGGCATCCATCCAGAGATCGCAATGGATTCCGACACGGCCGTCTCACGCCAGCACGCTCAACTGGTTGCGGTGTCGGCCAACGGCTCGCAAGCAGACGCAGATAGCGCGGCGTTGCCGGACGCGTTCGCGGCCGTCGATCTTGGATCCACCAACGGCACGTTCGTCGTGCGATCCGGCACCGAGCCATCAGAGGCGATCGAGCCCATTGATCCAGGGGTCGCGATCACGCTGGCCGACGGCGACCGGGTCTACATCGGTGCGTGGAGCCGACTCACGATTCGCCACACGGGGGCCTGAGATGGCCGTCCGACTCGATCTCTTCTCTGCGACATCGCGCGATGCCTTCAGCGGCGCTGACCCAGAGGCGTTGGTCCTGCTCGCCGAGTCCGGCGCGGCAATCGCGGACCCGACCTGGCTTGGTTTCTTGGCCGCCTCAGATGCCGACGAGGACGAGCTGACGGCGCTGCTTGCGGCGTGCGGCGAGGCCGGTGCGGTCGCGGGTGCGATGAACCAAGGACTCGGTCTCGACGACTCCGCCGAGACGACCGCCGCCGCATGCGCGACCGTGGGGACGGCATCACCTCTCGCTCGAACCTGGCTCGACGTGATTGGTTGGGCCGCGGAAACAGCTGCCGCTCGGGATCGATCATTGGCCTGGCTGACCCGATACGACCTCGCTGGCTCACGAGATGCCGGTTCCCAGGAGTGGCAGACGTCGTGGAGCGATGCCCCGACCGAAGGGATCGGCGCCGACACCCCGTGGCCGGCAGCGGGCACCGACCCTGAGAACGGCTGACCGTCGGTCGACCATCTGCGGGGGCGGCTACAACTGGTCTGACGACGGCTGGGCTTCGCCCACGTCGTACGAGTCGCCACTCTTCCTGCGGTTCGGTGAACTGGGGGTCTCGATCGTCCGAAAGTGGTCGTTTCACACAGCCAGTTGCCGGTAGCGCGGTCCTCACCAGCGGCGGTTCACCTAGAACGGGTCGTGCCTTCTGGGGGCTGGGTTTGGGCGGGCTGGGTCTGGGCGGGCGCGTCGTCGAGTTGGGACCGGGTGACGGTCTGGTCGAACAGGTCCAGCTCGGTTCTGGCTGCGGCCAATGCTTGGATTCGGATATTGGCGGCGCGGACGGAGTCATCCAGCGCCTGCTGATCTGACCCGGCTGCGGCCGGTGCAGCGAGAGCGGCCACCGCATCTTCCAGGGCTGCGACTGCGGGCGCGACAGCTGCGATCGCCGCGTTGCGGTGCGACGCCGGCAACGCTGCCGCTGCGATCAGTCGTTCGTCGATTGCGAGGGCAGTCTGTTCGATGGTGGCCCGAGACTCCATGAAGGCACCGTCGGACAGGGTCGCGTTCGCTCGAAGTGCAGCAACTGCGTCGGTCAGTCGCCGGTGCAGTTTGGCTTCCGGCGAATGGGAACCGGCCCATGCGGCTGGAGCGGCCGTGGCCCGGCCGGGTACGACTTCGTTGGCCTTTACGAACGACCGCTTCTGGCGCACGGCGATCACGCCGGCACCACCGCCGAGGAGGGCAACGACCAGCGCGATGATCGCGAGCAGAGTCACGATTTTCGGGAGCTGAAGAGGACGATCAGAGCAATGATGATGACCAGAGCGATCACGGCAGTGACGATGATCTTGACCTTGCTCCACGGACGGGCGCCCTGCACTTCGCCAGTGACGCCGTTGATGTACACCTGGAACGGCTTCTCCTGATAGATGACTGTCAGCAGCCAGATCGGCAGCAGGAGGTGCTTATACGTCATCTGTTGCCAGGCGATCTGGCGTTGATGGATTCGCTGCTGATCGCCGCCGATGTCACGCTTGATCGTCTGGTCGATGCCTTTCTCCATCTGGCTCGTTGCCTCGGTCATGCACTCTTCGACATCGTGGTCATAGGTGCGGCAGAGATGGCCGGCGACGAACTCGGCGGAGTACGGCTTGGCGGTGTTGGTCGGCCACGGTTCCAGCTTGGCGATCCGGTTGCGCTCGAAGCCTTCGTTGGCAAAGACGGTGATGTCGTCGAAGCTGTTGTGCACCTGGCCGGACACGTTCGTCCAGTCGGTGCGAGTCTCGGTGCGCTGATCGTCGCCGGAACCAACGGTGACTGTGTAGTTCACTCCCCGCTCGCCGGCGTAGGCGGTATCGGTCTCGGCGTCATAGGTGAAGTACGCGGTGTAGACGCTGGAGAACGAACCGGTGCGGTTGTAGGTCTTGAACTCGCTCGGCGCGAACCGGCGACTGTTGATCCACTTGTCGATCAGTTCCGTCGCTGCCTTCTGGTCGATCTGGAACGGCACGACACCGTCGACCGCAAGACGCGACGGGGCGTTGTGGACATCGTCACGCTGAATCGGCGTGGCGCAGTACGGGCACCGTTCAGCAGTGAGGCTGCCGGTGAATGTGGTGTGCCCGCCGCAGTTCTGGCAGACGATTTCTTTGACCTCGCCGATCAGCGACTGGTGGCCCTGCATCTTGGTGTCGCGGAGAGCGGCGAGTGCTGAACGAAGATCCTGCTCGACCGCGTTCTGGGTGGTGTCGACCGAGAGTTCGTGGACGATGCCGCAGCTGGGGCACTTCAACTTCTGAAGCTTGATGTCGAACTGCAACTCACTGCCGCAGCTGTCGCAGGGGTAGGTACGGGTGGCCTCGGTCGAGTGCAGCGCAGCCCTGTCACGGCCCGGCCCGGTGATCTCGCCGGACGATGACATCGTCTGGATCGGCGGCGGGGGTG
>JANOQU010000143.1:0-3440 GCA_031422355.1 Actinomycetes bacterium | reverse complement strand
CGGGCTCGGCGAAGCCGTCGTATATGAAGGTGGGCGGATCCGACAATTCACAGACGGGCTCGGGGTCGCAGCCCACCACTCCCTGAGGCTGGGCCGAACCGCGGACCCCCTCTACCATCGGACAGATCGGATCGAAGCTGGAGTCGATCGTCGCAGTGTTGACATACGGACCAGACGCAGCGTCAGCTGGAATCGTCGCGGTGGCCACGATGGTCACGACGTCGTTGGGATCGTCGAGATCTGGGGCAGGCACTTCGCACTCCAGCAGCGCCGTGCCGGTACCGGTGCAGTTGGACGGAATGGTCGACCACAACAGCGGAGCGGGTAGCTCGTCGGTGACGGAGACAACCTCATCGGCGAAAGCTTGTGAGGCGCCCTGCGAACGAAACATCTGCTGATTGTTGAAATCGGGGTCGACAACGTTGGTGATCGTCAGCGTGTACACCACGTCGTCGCCTGCGTCGGGAGTGGGGTCGTCCACCGACTTCGAGAGTGCCAGGTCTGGTGATCGGTAGTCGAACGTGTGGTTGATGAACGTGCATGTAACGGTCTCGTCGACATCAAGGTTGATGTACAGCGGTCCATCGAGACCCGATCCGTCGCTGCACTCCACGTCGTAGAGGAAGAATCCCTCCGGGATGTTGACCTCGGTCAAGCTGTAGAAGCCGTCGGGAACGTCTTGCTCAATGTGCTGCGGGGAGACACCGTCGTCGGTCACGAGGGTGAATGGATCGAACGCCGCGTCGCCCCACTCGAAGTCGAAACTGTCGTCGCCGCCGTGGGTTTCTTTGACGATGATAATGGTGCCGAATCCGGTCGGCCCTGCCGCTACTTCGGCTACCTCGACCACGATCGTTGCCATCGCCAACCCAACCGACGAAAGCCCGACTGCCGCCCGACTGAACTTGCTGCGCATCATCGTTGTCCCCTTGCAATCACGTCCCGAGAATCGCGAACTTAGCCGATTCAACACTGACAGTGCGAAAATGCTGTCACAGTCAGTGACATGACCGAATTTGGGAGTCACTGACCGACGAATCGCTCCCGCGCAGGACACATCTGTCGGACAGACCCGTGATGCGCAACGGCACTCGACAGTGCGCCCGGCAGGTCACACCTCGAATTCGACCACGGTGAACGCTCCGAGCCCGTTCGGGTCGCAGAGCGCTTCGGCTTCGACGACTCGACTTCGCATGGCCATCGCCGCGAGGGTCGGTCGGGCCGCGTTGTCGTTCCAGATCCTTCGCCCCTCATCCACGAGGCCATCGATGCCCCATCGCTGCAGGAACTGCTGCTGGGATCGAACGACACCCGGCTGGCCGGCCGACGCAAACAACTGATCGAGCGCGACCTCTGCCGTGATGTCCTGGGCGCCTGGGTGACGGAGATAGTGCTCGCCACGCTCATGGCCGCGATAAGTGCGTAGCCACTCGCGCCAAGGACGGCGCGACAATTCGTCGGAAGTCGCGGCGTAGTCGATGATCAGAACCCGGCCGCATTCCAACACTCCACGGGCTGACTGCAGCCACTCCCCCGCCTGTTGCTGGACCGGCACCCGCGAGCCATGCGGCGCAACGTCGGGCAGGCCGAGCGATGCAAGATCGGCAGCGGGCCGCAGAATTTCGGCGAACGTGGCGTCTCGCTGCTCGACGACATACGCCTCTCGCCAGCCCCCATCCATCACGAACAATCGAAACGGCAGATTGTCAAGCAACTCATTCGCGATCACGACACCTGTGACCGATCCGGTTGGCATGGAGGCCACCGAGAGCACCCAGTCAGGGTGGAGGTCACGCTGGGCAGCGGACAGCTCGACGGCCACGTAGGTGAGCGAACCCGAGCAGGCCGGTGCAGCGTGCCGTATTGCCCGCGCCAGGGTTCCAGGGCCAGCGCCAGCTTCGATCACCGTGAATTCGTCCGGCTCACCGAGTTCCTCCCAGACCGAATCGAGCCAACGCGCGATCACAGCCCCAAAGAGTGGACCAACCTCGGGGCTGGTGATGAAGTCGCCACGACGGCCAGCCATACCCACCGTCGAGTAGAAACCGCCCTCGCCGTACAGCGCGCGGGCCATGAACTCGTCGAACCGCAACTGCCCGCCCGCCGCAGCGATCGCGGCCCGGATCTCGTCACCTGCCGAGAGCGGCACCGGTCAGGTCTTGCAGATCGCCGAAGCGCAACACCAACTGCGGCAAGATGCCGAGCACCAAAGTCGCGACGCCAGTGATACCAAGCGCAGCAACCAGCGACGGTGGCGTGCGGACGGGCGTCGTGTCGCCGTCTGGTGCAGGGTTCATCCACATTTGGCGCATCACGTTGCCGTAGTAGCCGAAGGCAACGACGGTGTTGACGGCTCCGATGACGGCGATTGCGTAGCCGAACCCGGTCTCTGCTTCGAGGACCGACCTGAATGCGTTGAGCTTGGCGAACCATCCGCCGAACGGAGGGATGCCGGCCAGCGATGCCATGAAGAACGTCATCAATGCGGCAAGGCCCGGCGCATAGTTGAACAAACCGCCGAAGCTGGCGATCTCTCCGCTGCGAGTTTTGCGAGCGACTGCGATGACCACCGCGAAAACGCCGAGGTTCGTGCTTGCGTACACGAGCAGGTAGACGACGATCGTCTTCAATGCCGATTCCCCGGCCTTGGTGCCGGCGACCACGAGCGGCATCAGGATGAACCCGCCTTGGCTGATCGAGGAGTACGCGAGCATTCGCACGATGTTGGTCTGCTTCAGCGCGAGCACGTTGCCGATCGTCATCGTCAGCGCAGCGAGCACGAAGATGAACGGCTGCCAGACGTCCTTGGCCAGCGGGAAGGCCAAGTAGACCATGCTGATCAGGGCGATGAAACCGCCGGCCTTGGAGGCCACCGACAGAAATGCAGTGACTGGCGTCGGCGAGCCCTGATACGTATCGGGTGCCCACGAGTGGAACGGAACAGCGCTGACCTTAAAGGCAAAGCCGACAACGATGAACACGATTGCGAGGGCTTCGACTCCGCCGAATTGGCCCGAGGCTTGAATGGTCGCGCCGATCTCGGTCAGCAGCGTGCTACCGGTCACGCCGTAAAGCAGGCTCATTCCGTAGAGCAGGATGGCGGTCGAGAAGACGCCGAGCAGGAAGTATTTGACGCCTGCTTCATTGCTCTTGCTATCGCGTTTGCGCCAAGCTGCCAGCATGTAGGTGGGGATGCTCAAGAACTCGAACGCGACGAAGACACTGATCAGATCCCGAGACGACGTCATCATCACCATGCCGAGCACGCTGGAGAGCAGCAGCACGTAGTACTCGCCCTGGTAGTAACCGCCCTCTTCGATCTCGTTGGTCGACAACAGGACGACCACGTAGCCGGCGATCAAGAACATCGCCTTCATGATCAGGCTGAACTCGTCAACGACGTAGCGACCACCGAACATCGTGCGCGTGTCGTCGCCGGT
>JANOQU010000142.1:0-3827 GCA_031422355.1 Actinomycetes bacterium | reverse complement strand
TCGTCGAGATGTTTCGCGACGGCAGGGTCGAGTCCTGCCGACGAGAGGACTCCCTCGACGAACGACGATGACTCCGAGACAGCTCCGAGGCCGGCTCGATTCGTATGGACCTCGTTGCCGATCGCCGAATAGAACGCCGCGACGGCGTCGTTGCCGACCGTGAGGCGTAGCTCGTCGGCGATCCGCAGCAACGACAATCCAGCGAGATGCCCGCCGCGGTACTTGGGCGTGTACCAATCTGCGACCAGGTTCTCATTGAGAATGGCCAACGAGATGAACCGCCACTCGACGTCGTAATCGCGAAGCTGTTGAACCTCGGTGACCCAGCGTGACGTGATCCATGCCCACGGGCACACCGGGTCGAAGAAGAACTCGAGATCGGCCATGTCAGACCCGTGGGATCTCGCGCTCCTCGAAGGTTTCGATCAGGTCGCCGGGCTTCAGGTCTTGGAAATCGCTGAGACCGATACCGCATTCGAAACCCTCGCGGACTTCTCTGGCATCTTCCTTGAAGCGCTTCAGCGACGTGATACTGCCCTTCCAGATGATGACACCTTCGCGGAGGAAGCGAACCTTTGACCCACGCGTGATCGAACCCGACCGCACGAGGCAGCCGGCGATGCCACCGATACGAGGAACCCGGAAGACTTCGCGGACCTCGGCTTCGCCGGTGACCACTTCCTCGAACTCCGGTGCCAACATGCCAACCATCGCCCGCTCGATGTCTTCGAGCAGTTTGTAGATGATCTCGTAGGTGCGAATCTCGACGCCTTCGCTGGCTGCCGTCTCGCGAGCCTTGCGGTCCGGTCGTACGTTGAACCCGATCAGTGTCGCATTGGTCGTCGCCGCGAGCATGATGTCGTTCTCGGTGATTCCACCGACGCCACGGTTGACGAACGCCAGCTTGACGGTCTCTCGCTCGAGGCGGCGAAGGCTCTCGGTCACGGCTTCCAAGGAACCGTTGACATCGGCTTTGAGCACGAGATTGAGTGTTGCGACTTCGCCGGCCTGAATCTGGCTGAAGATGTCTTCCAGCTTCACGCCGCGCTGCACCCGTGCGTCGCCGCGCTGGTTGATGAGCGTGGCGCGCTGGCCACGCGCCTCTCCGACCAGGCGGGCCGTCTTTTCGTTGCCTGCCGCACGGAACTCGTCGCCCGCATTTGGAACCGACGAGAGTCCGAGCACCTGCACCGGCGTTGACGGTCCGGCCTCTTTGACCTGCTCGCCCTTGTCGTTGATGAGCGCACGAACCTTGCCCCACGCCGCGCCGGCCACGATTGGATCGCCGACCTTCAAGGTGCCCTTGTCGACAAGAATCGTCGCAACCGGGCCGCGACCGGTGTCGAGCTTGGCTTCGATGACGATGCCCTTGGCCCGACCGGTCGGGTTGGCAGTCAGTTCTTCCAGTTCTGCGACGGCATGCAGTTGCTCAAGGAGATCGTCGACGCCGAGGTTCTGGCTCGCAGACATCTCGACGACGATGGTGTCGCCACCCCATGATTCCGGGACCAGTTCGTACTCAGCGAGCTGCGCCAGAACCCGCTGCGGATCTGCGTTGTCCTTGTCGATCTTGTTCAGCGCAACCACAATTGGCACGTCAGCGGCCTTGGCGTGATTGATTGCCTCGATCGTCTGGGGCATCACTCCGTCGTCGGCGGCGACCATCAAAACCACGATGTCGGTGACCTGAGCTCCGCGGGCACGCATCTTCGAAAATGCTGCGTGGCCCGGCGTGTCGATGAACGTGACCTCATGGCCGAGTTCGGTGATCACCTTGTAGGCGCCGATGTGCTGAGTGATACCGCCAGCCTCACCGGAGACGACGTTGGCGTGACGAATCTTGTCGAGCAAGGTGGTCTTGCCGTGGTCGACGTGACCCATCACGGTGATCACCGGGGCCCGCGGCGCCTGCAGCGTCTCGTCTTCGTCATCGCTGTCGTCGAAGAGAGCCTGTAGTTCCATTTCTTCTTGCTGGCCAGCCTCGACGAGCAACAGGTCCGCGCCGATTTCGAGCGCGAACAACTCCATTTGCTCGTCGGCGAGCGTCATGGTTGCGGTGATCATCTCGCCGTTGTTGAGCAGGAAGCGGATGATGTCAGCAGCGGTGCGGTTCAGTTTCGGAGCGAATTCCTGGGCGGAAACGCCGCGCTCGATGATGATCGTGCCCTCTGGAACTGGCGCATCGCTGTTGGTGTAGTTGCCCATCGACTGCGGCTGCAGCTCGTTGAAGTCACGACGGCGACGACGGCTCTTGCCCTTTCTCGGGGCACGACGCTGGCCGCTGGGGCGAGGGCCATTGTTCCCGCCGGGCCCACCACCGCCGGGGGCGCCTCCGGGACGCGGCGGATAACCACCGCCACCAGGCCGAGCGCCTGCAGGGCCACCTGGTCTGGCACCACCTGGACCGCCGGGACGAGGCGCGAAACCGCCACCCGGACGTGCGCCAGCGGGACCGCCGGGACGAGCACCGGGGCCGCCGGGACGGGGCGAAAAGCTGTTGCCTCCCGGACGCGCTCCTGGAGCGGCGGGACGAGCACTACCGGGAGGTGGCGGGATCGGGCGACCTGTCGCTGAGACGGGACGACCACCACTACCGGGCGGTGGTGGGATCGGCCGACCGGACACACCGGTCGGACGGCCTGCAGGCGGACTTGCGGGCGACGTCGGCGCCTGTGCGGCTGCAGGCGCCTGTGCGGCTGCGGGCCGAGATGGTGGCATGCCCGATGGCGGCGTGGCCCGTTGGGAGGTACCTGACGAGGACTGGCTCGGCGCTGCGGTCGGCATCGGCGGTGCCTGCTCGGGCAGCGGTCGAGCGGCGACGCCAGACGATGCACGAGGCGGCTCAGTGCTGCGACTACTGGAGATGACTCGATGCTCTGAATCATTCGATGGTGCCGGGGCCGGCGTGGGCTCGGGCGCCCTGGCGGCCGGTGTTTGGGCGACAGGCGCAGCAACCGGAGCGGCCGATGCAGCTGGCGCTGTCGATGCTGGCGCGGGTGTCGGTGCCGATGTCGGCGCTGATGCCGGTGCCGATGTCGGCGCAGGTGTCGGCGTGATGTCGGCCGTCGGCGCTGCGGCAGCGGGTGTTGGCGTGGCGACGCCTGCAATAGGAGCTGTCACTGGAGCCTGGGCGGTCCCCGCTGGCGTGGAAGCAGTTGGCTCGGGGGCTGATCCAACGGGTGCGGTCGAGATGGGCGCTGTCGCGGCCATCACGGGACGTACTGCGGCTGGCTCTGGCGCGTCGACCTGAGAAGCAGGAGCAACAGCTGACGGCGTTGACCCGGTGTCGCTCGCGACGTCGGTGTCAGTCCCGGCGGATTTGGTCGCAGCGGCCTTTTTCGCGGCGGCCTTCTTCGCTGGCTTAGCGTCTTCGGGCTGATGCTCGCGCGTCAGACCGTCTCGCTCGGCACGGCGACGAAGCCGGTCGGCTTGTTGCTCGATGATGGTTGATGAATGGCTTTTCGCGCCAACGCCCATGGTGTTGGAGAGATCCATGATTTCTGCGTTGGTCATCCCGAGCTCTTTGGCGAGCTCGTGCATCCGCATGTTCTTCGACAAGACCGGTACAGCCCTTTCGTGGTGGTGTGCTGAACCGGTCGAACCGGTCAGCGCTACTTAGTTGTCCATGTTGATCTTCATATCGCTCAGGGCCAAGGCGCTGATTGCGATCTCAATTGCCTGATGTGTCGAGGCTGGAATCGGGCGCTTCCACGCTCGTTCGAAACCTCGACGCATCAGGCAATTGAGATCGCAATCAGCGCCTTGGCCCTGAGCGATATGAAGATCAACATGGACAACTAAGTAGCGCTGACCGGTTCGACCGGTTC
>JANOQU010000141.1:0-8265 GCA_031422355.1 Actinomycetes bacterium | reverse complement strand
CCATGTGACGAACGGCGTCAGGGTGGTCGCGTCGATGAACACTTCCTTGTCCCAAACGGCGCCTTCGTCAGTTGTCAGCGTCTTCCAGTCGGCGACGGCGGCGTCCCAATCGGCACCCTTCGGCGCATTCGCGCGACCCTTCAGATAGTCGAACGTGGTGTCGTCCGGCGCGATCAGGCCGGCCTTGGCGCCGGCCTCGATGCTCATGTTGCAGACCGTCATCCGGCCCTCCATGCTCAGCGCCCGTATCGCCGAACCGCGGTACTCGATGACGTGGCCGATTCCGCCGCCGGTACCGATCTCGCCGATGATCGCAAGGATCACATCCTTGGCGGTCACGCCGGCAGGCAGATCACCCTCGACGTTGACGGCCATCCACTTCGGCCTGCTCTGGGGCAGTGTCTGGGTGGCCATCACATGCTCGACCTCGCTGGTTCCGATGCCGAATGCCAGGGCACCGAACGCGCCATGCGTTGCTGTGTGGCTGTCGCCGCAGACCACGGTCATCCCCGGAAGCGTTCGCCCCTGTTCCGGCGCGATGACATGGACGATGCCTTGCAACGGATCTCCCATTGGAAAGTTGGTGATGCCGAACTCTTTGGTGTTCTCTCGCAGCACCTCGACCTGGCGTGCCGAGATCGGGTCTTCGATTGGTTGATCGATGTTCGCCGTCGGCACGTTGTGGTCCTCGGTTGCGATCGTCAGGTCTGGACGACGGATGCTGCGGCCACTGATCCGCAGCCCGTCGAATGCCTGCGGACTGGTGACCTCATGGACGAGATGGAGATCGATATACAACAGATCCGGTTCGTCCGGAGCGCTGTAGACGACATGTCGATCCCAGACCTTCTGGGGCAATGTTTGGGGCGATATCGGGTCGCTCATGCGTGTCGCGTCTCACTTTCTGAGATAGCCTTCTCGTGTGATGGACAGCGTATCGGGTGTCGGAGTCCTCGACAAGGCTGTCGGGCTGTTGGGCGCTCTGCGTCGCGACGGTCCACTCAACCTTGCAGACCTACAGATCTCGACCGGTTTGCCACGGGCGACCGCTCATCGACTTGCTGTCGCGCTCGAAGAACACGGGTTCGTCCGTCGAGATGGGGCCGGACGGTTCTGCCTCGGCTTCGAACTGATCGCGATCGGCCGAGCTGCGGCCGAGTCGTTTCCACTCGGCGAGATCGCCCGGCCGGCGCTGCTCGGGCTTCGCGATACGACGGGTGAGAGCGTTCAGCTCTTCGTGCGCGAAGGTGACGATCGCCGATGTGTCGTCTCGTTGCAGTCGCCCCACGGCTTGCGTTGGATCGTTCCGGAGGGGGCATTGCTGCCTCTTGCTGTCGGCTCCGCGGGACGCGTTCTGCTGAGCGGCGCGAATGGCGCGTGGGTCCAGAGCGTCGAAGAACGTGAGCCAGGGGTTGCTTCGGTGTCTGCCCCGGTGATGTCATCGGCCGGCACGGTGATCGCAGCGGTCAGCGTCAGTGGCCCGGTCGAGCGCCTGACCCGAGAACCGGGCGCCAGATTCGGCGCCGACGTCGTGTCATGTGCGTCAGTGCTTGCGGCGTCGCTCGCCAACTCGCCGCTCTGAGTCACCGTTCAGGCGGGTAGGCGGTGTGGGGTGTCGGCCCAGATGCCGAGGTCGATCGCAAGGGCCGGGATGAGTTGGTCGCACACGCGGCCGCCCGTCGATGGGCGGTTGCCGGCGACGATACCAACCACGATCGTTCGACCCTGATCCAGCACCCAGGCACACGCCTTGGCACCATCGACCGTACCGGTGTGGCCCCAGCCGTACTGGTCGACCATGACGGCTGGGTAGGTCATCGTGTCTAGGTCCTCAGCGGTCACCGAGTCGAGCATTGCGGCGATGTCGTCTGACGAGGCCATCCACGTGCCGGCACCGCCGAGTCGATCGAGCCGAGCGACACCGAGGGGGTAGGGGCCGTCGGTCACCAGGGCACCATCGGTGCTGAGGTGAGGTCCGGCGACACCGATCGGGTCGAAGATCAGTTGCTGGGTCGCAGTCGCTCGATCCTGGCCAGTCACCGACTCCACCAGCAGCCCGAGGGCACAGTAATTGCCGTTGGAGTAGAGCCATTTGCCACGTGAGCCCGTGGGCGGATTGGCGACGGCGGCCGCCAACGGTTCTGCGCACGATCCGGGAAGATTGAGCCAACTGTTCTGAGCCTTGGGTATTCCGGCCGAGTGGTCGAGCAGTTCTCGAACCGTGACACTGCCCCATCCGGGATCCGGTGACAGATTCATTTCGTTCCACGGAACCGCACCGTCGACCTGGATCAGCCCATCGTCGGCCAATCGGGCGATCGACAACGACGTGACCAACTTGCTGACGCTGGCCAACACCATCGGCGTATCGGGCGTGACCGGCTGCCAGCCCGTACCGTTACCCGCGGCCCGGGCAAAGATCGGTGCGTGGTCGCGCCAGACAGTGACCGAGACCGCAATGTTGCCGCCGATGAGGTCGTTGAATGCGGCCGTCAATGCCGGCAACGCGGGGTTCAGGATCGACGGCACACCTGGTGTGGTCGTCGGTGGCGGTATCGGGGTCGGTTGAACCAATCCCGGGTCGGTCTGGGTCGGCTCGGTCGTGGCCGGGTCGGTCGTGGCCGGCGGATCGGTGCCCGGCGGATCCGTGCCCGGCGGCGCGTCGGTCGGACCGGGCGGATCGATCGAGTCCGGGGCCGCGGGTTCCTCGGTCGTCGGCGACGGCGGTTCGGGGTTCGTAGCTGTCGGTGGCGGCGTTGTCTGCGGCGTTGTCGTTGGCGGTGACGTTGTTGTCGATGGGGGAGCCGTCACGATTGGCGTGGTTGCTGAGTCATCCGCGCTGGCAGTCGAGCAGCCGATTGCGACAGCCGCGAACGCGGCAATCGTGGCTCGCGCCAATCCAGTGCTCGACTTCATTCGGTTCGCCACGCGGCGACAACGCTACGTCGTTCCCCTGCTGCGCGGGTGTCGGGCGCCGATGTGGCAGATCCCGGGGAGTTTGCTACCGCAGACGTGGCAAATCCCCGGGGATTCACGTTTGTTTTCCAAAATTGAACTCTCGAAGCACTCAGTAGAACATGACGACTTCAACGGAATACTCACCCCTCAGGATCGCGCTCTGGCTCGAGCGCCGCCTGCACTCCTCACTCGGTTTCCATCTGCCGGCGGCAAGGCTGTACGGCATCGTCGTCAACGATCCGCTCGGGCTCGACGACGACCTCTGTCAGCCTGCGCGCAGCAGTTTCATCGACGAACACCGCGATGTCTACGAATTGATCACGGGCGCCTCGGGCGTACTCGCAAGGTCCTTCGATGCAGCTGTGGTCGTGACCGGTGGCTGGGCCGCACCGATCAACGAAGACGGATCGATGGACGAACGCCCGAGCCGGCACCCCGACCGTCGCCGGGTGCGGGCCGTCGCTGCAGTTAACGACGATGGCGTGGCGAGCGTGCTGCGATTCGAGGATGACCCCGATTGCCCGTTCGCCCGCCCCGAACGAGGGGTCGGCATCATCGTCGACGCATTGGAGATGATGTGGTTCGGTGATCCGACCGCGCTGGCGGGTCAGCTTGTGAACATGCGAACAACCAGAGGTGGCTGTACGCGTCGGACGTAGTCTGAGCCCGTGAGCACGTTCATCGCCCCACACGAAGCAGCCCAACACGAACAAGACCAGCAGCCGTTCGATGAGGCCAGTTGGGCGGAGGAGGTTCGCGAGCTCGCCAAGCGCAAGGACGCCGTGATCCTTGCCCACAATTACCAACTTCCGGCGATCCAAGATGTCGCCCATCATGTCGGTGACTCGCTTGCGCTGAGCCGGGTCGCAGCGTCGGTGGAGGAGTCCACGATCATCTTCTGCGGCGTCCACTTCATGGCCGAGACGGCCAAGATCCTTAGTTACGACAAGACGGTTCTGATCCCTGACGAGCGGGCGGGCTGCTCGCTTGCCGACACCATTACCGCGGATCAGTTGCGGGCATGGAAGGCCGAGTACCCGAACTCGGTCGTCGTCAGCTACGTCAACACGACGGCGGCGGTGAAGGCCGAGACAGACATCTGCTGTACGTCGTCGAACGCGGTCGATGTCGTGGCCAGCATTCCGCAGGATCGCCCGGTGCTGTTTTGCCCTGACCAGTTCCTCGGAGCCCACGTGCAGCGCTCGCTCGCCCGCGAGAACATGCACATCTGGCTCGGTGAGTGCCACGTGCACGCAGGTATCAACGGTGCAGATCTGAAGGCCAAGGTGATGGCCGAACCAGACGCCGAACTGTTCATCCACCCGGAGTGCGGTTGCGCGACGAGTGCGCTCTACCTCGCCGGCGCGGGCGTGGTCCCGAAGGAACGAACCAAGATCCTGTCCACCGCTGGGATGGTGGACGCTGCCCGGGCGACCACGGCGGCCAAGGTGCTCGTGGCCACTGAAACGGGCATGATTCACCAGTTGCGCAAGGCGAACCCGCTGGTCATCTTCGAGCCCGTCAACCGGGCGGCAGTGTGCAAGTACATGAAGATGATCACGCCGGCCAAGTTGTTGCAGTCGTTGCGCGACGGAACCGACGAGGTCACCGTCCCGAAAGACATCGCTGATCGGGCGCGGCTGTCGGTCGAACGAATGATCGCGATCGGCAAGCCGTCTCGCACTGGCGAGTGAGAACGGTGGATGACCTTCAGGAACGGCCGCCCGGCGCGGCATGTCCCGTCGCTGCATTGCCGTTGCAATTGAGCGCTGGCGAGGTCACGTGGCAGCGAGATGTCGACGTCGTGGTGTTGGGCTCCGGCGCAGCGGGCTTGGCGGCGGCGATCGCAGCCCGCCCAGTGCGATCTGTCTTGATCGTCACCAAGGACACGCTCGACGCAGGAAGCACCGCGTGGGCGCAGGGAGGCCTGGCCGGCGTGCTTGACCCAACGGATTCGCTCGAGAACCACGTCCAGGACACGTTGGACGCCGGTGCCGGACTGTGTGACGAAGCTGCGGTGCGCCAGCTCGTCGCAGAGGCACCGAAGGCAATCCGCTACCTCATGCGGCTTGGCGCAGCATTCGATCCGGGCCATGATGGCGACGGGCCGGCGCTGACGATGGAAGGTGGCCACTCCCACCGCCGTATCGTTCATGCCGGCGGCGACCAGAGTGGCGCCGAAGTCCAGCGCACCCTCGACCAATCTGCAATCGCTGCTGGGGTCGAAGTTCTCGGCCACGCTTTTGCGCTGGACCTGGTGATGGGCGCCAACAGTTCGGGTCAGCGCCAGGCCGCCGGAGTTCGAATCGCGATCACCGATTCGGACGGCTCGGTCATCTCGGTGGGTGTCATCACCGCTCGCGCCGTCGTGATCGCGACCGGCGGCTATGGGCAGGTATTTGCCTCGACGTCGAACCCGCCCGCGGTGACCGGCGACGGGCTTGCCCTCGCGCTACGGGCCGGGCTGCCGGCTCGCGATATCGAGTTCGTCCAGTTCCACCCAACGGTGCTCTGGCGCGGATCCGACGCCACCGGCCAGCAGGCGCTGATCAGCGAGGCCGTTCGGGGTGAGGGTGCGATCCTTTTCGATGCGGCGGGCGAACGGGTGATGCTGGGCGTGCATCCGCTCGCAGACCTGGCGCCGCGCGATGTTGTTGCATCTGCAATCAGCGCGCGTATGGCCAAGGGTGCAGCGGGTGTGGACGACCACGTCTATCTCGATGCGACCCATATGGGTGAGCAGTTCTACGAGCGGTTCCCATCGATCACCGCGTCGTGCAGAGCAGCCGGGATCGACCCCGCTCGAGAACGCATTCCGGTCGCGCCTGCGGCTCACTACGTCTGCGGTGGGCTACGGGCAGACCTGGACGGCAGTACGGAAATGGCCGGCTTGTTCGCCGTCGGCGAGGTCGCATGCACGGGTGTGCACGGCGCCAATCGACTGGCCAGTAATTCGCTCACCGAAGGCGTCGTTGCCGGCACCCGTGCCGGCCGCGAACTCGCCTGGGAACTGCCTGAATTGGTCACGCCCGAGCAACTAGATGTCGATGGCGGTGCGCGCTTGCTGGCTCCGAATTTTCGGACCCAGGTGCGATCGACGATGTCGCGCCACGTCGGCGTGTTGCGCCGCCCGGACGGGCTTGATGAGGCGGCGGCGGCATTGGCGGAACTGGCCGAACAGGCCTCACCCGCGGTCGAGCCGACCCGTCGCGCGTACGAAGCCACCAACTTGCTCACCGTCGCAGCGGCAGTGGTCGAAGCCGCCCGTGCCCGCACCGAGAGCAGGGGATGTCATCGCCGTACCGATTTCATCGAGCCTCGCCCGATTTGGATGACCCATCTCACCGAGCGGCTGGACCCCGCCGGCGTCCCGCGCGTCATCGGCCGACCGGAAGGCGTTTAGCGATGTTCCTCTTTCATCCACTGTCGGAGCAAACCCGCAGCCGCCTGATCTCGGCAGCAGTGGATCCCGATGCCGTGGCTGCCCTCGTCCGGATGGCCGTTACAGAAGATCTCGCGGGCGGGATCGATGTCACGTCGGTCGCCACGGTGCCTGCCGATCAGCGATCGGTTGGAACCTTCGGAGCCCGCAGGCCGGGCACGATTGCGGGCCTCGCGGTCGCGGCGGCGGTCATCGAAACGGTGTGCGGATCTGAGGCGAGCGACTTCGACTATTTCGCCGAGGATGGAGATCGCGTCGATGCGGGCACCGATGTGGCACGGGTCGAGGCACCCACCAGGCTGTTGCTGACTGCAGAGCGTTCGGCGCTCAACCTGCTCTGTCACCTCTCGGGTGTTGCAACACTCACCCGGCGCTGGGCGGATGCGTTGGAGGGCACCGGTGCGAGAGTCAGAGATACCCGCAAGACCACGCCCGGGCTGCGGTTTCTGGAGAAGTACGCAGTCCGTTGCGGCGGGGGCTTGAACCACCGGATGGCCCTCAGTGATGCGGCACTCGTGAAGGACAATCATGTCCTCGCCGCAGGAGGAGTCGCCGCTGCGTTCGCGGCGGTTCGAGCACTCGCGGTCACGATCCCGGTTGAGATCGAAGTGGACTCCCTCGCCGGCCTCAGCGAGGCAATGGATGCCGGGGCGGACGTCGTCCTGCTCGACAACTTCGACGTCGAGACGATGAGAGCCGGCGTGCTGGCGATGCGAGAGTTCGAACGAACGACCGGCCGGCGCGTCGTGCTGGAGGCAAGCGGGGGACTGTCAATCGAGGTTGCCAGATCCGTCGCCGAAACCGGGGTCGACTTCATCGCCGTTGGCGGGCTGACCCACAGCGCCCCGGTTCTGGACCTCGGTCTCGACCTCCGCAACGTCGTCGCTGCACCATGACCGACCTCTCACCAGTTCCGCGAACGATTCCGCCTGGCACGAGGTCACATTTGCTGCAAAGTCTTGCAAGCACGGTGCTCGCGAAAGTTTTCGGCTGAACTTCGTGCCTGGTCATTGCACCCGTCCGGACCTGCAGAGCGTCGAGCGACATTGGGACCGCCCCGATCTCGCCCGGAGTGTGCTCGACGCACTGGCCGCAGCCGGCAAGGACCTCGACAATCTGACGGAGATAGACCTCGCCGTCAGCGATCACTTTCATGGTGGCGGTCGGCCGGCGACCCTGCGGCTCGCCGCGCTCGCAGGCCTGGATCAGCACGATGAATCGCGGCGAGTGTTGGACGTCGGTGGTGGGCTGGGCGGGCCAGCACGAACGCTTGCGGCGTTGTCTGGGTGCCACGTCACCGTGATCGACCTCGCTCCTTCTTATGTCGAGGCGGCCCGGATGCTCACAGCCAAGGTCGGCTGTCAGGACACAGTTTCGCATCAGGTTGGTGACGCGCTGGCGTTGCCGTTCGGCGACGGGGAGTTCGACGTTGTCTGGACCCAGAACAGCGGGATGAACATCGCCGACAAGGACACGCTCTATCGAGGCTTTCATCGGGTGTTGCGCTCTGGTGGAACGCTCGCATTCCAAGAGCCGGTCGCGGGTGCAGCGTCACCCCCGTACTTTCCGCTGATGTGGGCCGACGATGCATCGATGAGTCACCTCCTCTCCGGTACAGAACTGAGGGACCTCGTTGCCGCCACCGGGTTCGACGAGGTCGCCTGGAACGACGTCAGCGAGACAGCGACGAGCGCAGCCGCGCCGCCCGCACCGGCTCATGGCGTGCAGCGGCTGATCATGGGTGACGAGCGTCTCGAAGCCGTGCAGGCCGCCGGACGCCGCAATCTCGCCGAGGACCGGATCGGGATGGTCCACGCAGTCTTCCGCAAGCGCTGATCGAAGCGGCTCAAACGATCATCGCTATG
>JANOQU010000140.1:0-1543 GCA_031422355.1 Actinomycetes bacterium | reverse complement strand
CGTCGCGCACCGCCATGATCTCCGCGAGAGGTTCACCATCGATGACGTATGTGGTGATCGACACGATGTCGGCAACGGTCATGTCGGCCTCGGCGAGGATTGCCTGGATGTTCGCCCACACGATCTCGATCTGTTCATGCAAGCTTTGCGGAACACTGCCATCGAGAGCCGTGGGCACGACACCCGACGTGTAGAGAGTTCGTGTCGGATTGACGACCAGCATGCCGTGGGCGTACTGCGCGGCCGGGGCTGCGATCGACGACGGATTGATCTCTGTGTTCATGTCAGTCCGATCTTGGCACATCGTCACCGCGACGTAAGCTCTCGCGATGGCACTTCTCGAGAACCACACAACGCGGACGATCGACGGCATCGAACTCACGCCGAAGCAAGTCGGACTCGATCTACTGCCGCCGACGTTCGCATCCGTGGAGGACGAACGGCGCGAGCGAAAGCAGAAGCTGGCCGGAGCGCTTCGAATCTTCGGTCGTCTCGGTTTCGGTGAGGGCGTCGCCGGCCACATCACCGTTCGCGACCCAGAGTTCCCCGACTGCTTCTGGGTCAACCCGTTCGGGAAGAGCTTCCGCCACATGACCGTCAGCGATCTGATCCTGGTCAATCATTCAGGCGAGGTCGTCTACGGCAGCCAGCCAGTGAACCGGGCAGCGTTCGTGATCCACGCCGCAGTTCATGAAGCTCGACCCGACATCGTCGCCGCTGCCCACAGTCATTCGGTCAATGGCAAGGCATTCAGTTCGCTCGGCATTCCTCTGGATCCAATCACCCAGGACGCGTGCATCTTCTACGAGGACCATGTCGTCATCAACGAACAGGGCGGGGCGGTCGTCTTCGAGGTTGAGGCAGGAAGGGAACTCGCCTCCAAATTCGGTTCTGGCAAGGCTGCGATCCATCGCAACCACGGTTTGTTCACCGTTGGTCAAACCGTCGACGAAGCAGCGTTCTGGTTCATCAGCATGGAACGCAGCTGCCAGGCGCAACTTCTTGCCATGGCCGCTGGAACGCCGAACCTGATCAATCACGAGGACGCGACATATACCCAGAAGCAGACGGGCTACCCCTTGGCGGGTTGGTTCAGCTTCTCCCCGCTGTGGCAAGAAATCTGTCGCACCGACCCAGACCTGTTCGACTGAGTTCGCCAGCGTCCCCGCGCCCTGGCGGCAACTCCTGGTTGTTCAGCCAGTTCTCCCCGGAGGCGGTGTTCGTCGTCGCCGGAATCTCCCAGAACGTCGGCAGCATTCTGGCCAAGTCATTGTTCAGCGAGGTTCGACCGGCCACGGTCGCCCTGATTCGAGTCGTCTTCGCCGCGCTCGTTCTGCTCGGGTTGTCCCACCGACAATGGATGCCGATCTTCACTGGTTACGTCGGCACCGAGGTCCGTCGATGGACCCGAACCGATATGCGCAATTGCGGTGTCTTCGGCGTTGCGATCGCGTTGATGAACCTGTTCTTCTTTCTTGCGATCGACCGCCTCGACCTCGGCAAGGGCGCCGCGATCGAGTTCATTGGGCCGATCGCAGTCGCT
>JANOQU010000139.1:0-4802 GCA_031422355.1 Actinomycetes bacterium | reverse complement strand
GGGGCATCCACCCACCCCGGCAAGTTCGGCTTCGTCTCCCTCCACAACATCCTCGCCAGCGGTTATACCGGCGCAGTCTTCGGCACCAACTTGCAGGGTGAAGAGGTTCTGGGAATTCGAACCGTGGCCGACATCGCCAGCCTTCCCGACGGTCAAATCGACCTGGTCTTCGTCTGTACACCTGCGGCAGCGAACCCCGATCTGTTGCGCGCATGTGCAGCCAAGGGCGTCAAGGCGGCCTTCTTGACCAGTGCCGGCTACGGCGAGGCTGGAGAGGACGGCCGCCTCGCCGAGGCCGAGTTGATTCGGCTTGCCAACGAACTCGGCATCCTCCTCGCCGGGCCGAATGGCCAGGGTGTCGTCAGTACGCCGGCCAGCCTCTGCGCCCAGATCGTTGCCCCGTACCCACCGCCAGGCCGGATCGGCGTTGCGAGCCAAAGCGGCAACTTCGTCAGCAGCTTCCTCAACTATTCACGATCGACCGGGGTCGGGATCAGTAGGGCGGTGTCGGCCGGAAATGCAGCGGCGGTCAACGTTGCCGACTATCTCGAGTACTACGCAAATGACGATGCCACCGCCGTTGGACTTGCGTATGTCGAAGGAATCGAGAACGGTCGCGAGTTACTGACCCGGTTCGGCGCGGTTGCCGCTCGCAAGCCATTGGTGATCGTCAAAGGCGGCTCGACAGCTGGCGGAGCGGCAGCTGCGGCCAGTCATACCGGCGCGCTGGCGGCTGACGACAAAGTGTTCGATGGCGCCTGTCGGGCCAACGGAGTCACCCGCGCGACGACCGTCGAGGAAGCGTTCGAGGCGGCAGCAACGTTTGCCACCCAGCCGCTCCCCAAGGGTCCAAACGTGGTCATCCTCACGACGGCTGGCGGTTGGGGCGTCGTCACCAGTGATGCGATCTTCCGCGACGGCGCGTTGCAGTTGATGGCACTGCCTCAGGACCTGCTCGATCAGATCGACACCGAACTCCCGCCGCGATGGAGCAAAAACAACCCGGTTGACTGCGCCGGCGGGGAAACGCGTGACACGATTCCTGATGTCATGGAGATGATCGCTGCCCATCCCGCCGTCGACGCGATCATCTACATCGGGATCGGCATTCAGAGCAACCAGGCCCGGCTGATGGCCGAGGGCCGGTTCTATCCCGACAATGGTCTCGGTCGCATCGTCGATTACCACCGTCGTCAAGACGAGCGGTTCGCCCAGGCCGCCGACGAATTGTCCACCCGTTACGACAAGCCGATTCTTTCTGCGACCGAACTCGCGGTTGCCGATCCGGACAACCCAGGTCCGGCAACGGTTCGAACCACCGGTCGGCTGTGCTACCCGTCGGGGAATCGGGCGGTCACAGCGCTTGGGCATCTCTATCGCTATGCGGAGTTCCGTCGGACCCGTGGGTTCGACCGGACGACGGCAACCGGCGGAGAGGTCGGTCGCGTGTGAGCTACCGGATGTTGCCCCCGCCGCGCCCGAAGCGCAGCCCCCTGATCCTGATGCTCGTGCTTGCGATGATTCCGGCGATTGGGCTTGCGTACACCTGGCGTTGGGCCGAGGCCAAGATCCCTGGCGACACGCTCGAAGTCCCCAACGACTCGACCGCCTCTTCAGACCCGACCGATCCAACGGCCACGACGGTCGCTGCGTCGCCCGTCGTGCCGCTCGACACGCCTTTGCTCTCGGTTCGCCGTGCTCCCCAGACCATCGTCGCCCAGACGAGCCAAGTTGCTCTCGTCGAGTCGCTCGCGTTGCTCTCAGGATTCATTGGTGAGACGTCGTGCTTGGTGGTCTCTCTCGATGGTCGCATCGTCTATGACCACATGGGTGACATCCCTGTCACTCCGGCGAGCAACCAGAAATTGCTGGTTGCCGCTGTTGCACTCGAAGCCCTGACGCCCGGATACACGTTCAGCACCAGCTTGCGAGGCATCGTCGTTGATGGGGTCGTCACCGGGGATCTTTACTTTGTCGGCGGGGGAGACCCGTTGCTGTCGACGCAGGACTACCCGGAGACCCAGGAATACCCACCCACGTCGACGACGTCTATCGAGACGCTCGTTGCGAATCTCGTTGCGTCGGGTATCACCCGAGTCCAGGGGAACGTGATCGCAGATGAGTCGAGATACGACGATGAGCGCTACGTGCCGACCTGGGGCAATGACATCAGAGGTGTCGAAGCGGGTCCGCTGTCTGCGCTGATGCTGAACGACGCCGTTCGTAAGGTGGAGCCCGGTTCCACCACGCGCCAGCAAGACGCCGCTACCGGCGCCGCGACCGAACTCATTCGGTTGCTCCAAGACGCCGACATCTCAATCGGTGGATCTGCACGTGCGGGTGTAGCGACACCCGACATTCCCGAGATCACATCGGTCCAATCCGCCCCACTGTCGGAGATCGTCGCCGAGATGTTGACGACCAGTGACGACAACACAGCCGAGTTGTTACTCAAGGAACTGGGCGTCGCCAAACAGGTCGGGAATACCCGTGCGGCTGGCCTCGAGGTTCTCAATGGCACGCTGGCGACATGGGGCATCGACGTCTCCAAACTGACACTCGTCGACGGGTCGGGACTCGACAGCACCAACGTCGTCACGTGCAACACCATCCGCCAGGTTCTGGTTCATCAGCCGCTCAGCGGTCCGCTCGGCGTTGGCCTCGCGATCGCGGCTGAGACCGGCACGTTGGCCGACGAGACGTCGCTCGGTCCGGATATGGCTGGCCGCCTCCATGCCAAGACCGGCACGTTGAGCGACGTCAAGGCTCTTTCGGGCTATGTGACCACCGATGCCGGAAGTGTCGAGTTTGCGCTCATCCTCAACTCCGAGGCCGCCGACGAGTCGTATGCGGGCATCTGGGGAGCCATGGCGGACGCGTTCTCGAAGTATCCGGCAGGACCAACGATCGAAGACATCCAGCCTCGCTGATTCGGTTGGGTGCCGAGGGTGTCGGCGTGCCTAATCTCGCTGTGTGTCGATGATGGCGATGTTCCCACTCGGCTCCGTGCTCATGCCCGGTTCGGTGTTGCCGCTCCATGTGTTCGAACCTCGGTACCGCCAACTCGTTCAGGACTGCCTGGCCCATCCAGAGCACGAGTTCGGCGTGGTTCTGATCGATCGAGGTCACGAGGTCGGCGGCGGTGATATCAGGTCGATGGTCGGCACCGTCGCCAAGATGGTTCAAGTCGCCGAACTCGAAGACGGCCGCTACGCCCTGATGACGGTTGGTTCTCGACGGATCCGGGTCAACTGGTGGCTGCCAGATGACCCGTATCCAATGGCAGACGTCGACGATTGGCCCGACGAGCCCACCGACTCGTCTCCCGGGATCGAGTCGCGGATCTCGGCGGTGTTCTCCAGGGTTCGGCGGGTGAATGCGCTGGTGTCCGAACTCGGTGATCACGCCGTCGATGTGATGGCCGAACTCGGTGAGGACCCACTGCTCGCGACGTACCGGTTGTGCGCGCTGGCGCCACTCGGACCGGCGGACCAACAGCGAATGCTCGAGGCTGAGCAACCAATGCACCGGCTCGACTTACTCGACAATGCACTGGACGATGTGGAGGCGCTTTTGCAGTTTCGTTTACAGCACCCGTCTTCAGGAATGACCGGCGCCGACGACATCGATTTCGACGGGTTCGGGGATCCATGATCTCCTGCTGACGACGACAGTGATGTCAATCGTTCGTCTGATTTCGCTCGCCACGTGCTACTAATAGAGGCGTGCCAGAGCAGAAACGCGCCCCGGGAAAGTCAACTGAATCCGGCCAAGTCGGCGACGTGATCGATCTCGTCAAGACCTATGTCCGGCAGGAGACCGTTGGACCCCTGAAGGGAATCGGGCGCAAGATCGCTCTTGGCGTCGCCGGAGCCTTGGCGCTCGGACTCGGGTTGTTCTTTCTCGCCCTCGGCCTGCTCCGGCTGATCCAGACCAAGATCCCGCGACTTGCAGAGGGCACGATGTCGTTGCTTTCGTACGCAATCGTCATCGTGTTCTGCCTGGTGGTCACCCTGCTCGCCGTCTGGCGTATCTCCAAGATCGAAAAGGAATTGAACTGATGGCTGAAACCAAACGAGTGTCCCGCGATGACCTCGAGGCCAAGTTTCGCGAACTCCAAGGCGACGTCAAGGGCAAGGTCGACGACAAGAAGCAGCCGCTTCTTGCCGGTGCCGCGCTCGGCGGCCTACTCCTGCTGCTTCTCGTCTTCCTCGTCGGTAAGCGCAGCGGCAAGAAGAAGACGACCCTGGTCGAAATCCGCAGGGTCTGACGATGGCTCGCAGCCGCCGGCCCTCGTTGCTGTCGCCCTTTGCCCTTGCCCGACGTAACGGGATCTACAAGGGGCTGCTCGGTGGAGACCGGAAGTGGTTGATCATTGGCGGGGCATTCTGGGGTTCCCGAATTCTGAAGAAGTCGCTTGGTGAGAGCGAGCAGATCGTGACCATCGAAAAGATGGCGCCAGGACAGTGGATGAGTCTGCGGACCATTCCCGCTCCGACGCGCAAGCAACGCAAGGCCGAACGACGAGCCCGACCGTGAAGGTCTTGCTGCGCAACCCGCGGCGCGAACTGGACATTGCTGGACCTCGGCGGGTGCATGCGTTGTTGAACGACCTGCAACTCAACCGGGAGTCGCATCTGGTCATCCGCAATGGCACGCTCGTCGCGAGCGACGAAGAACTCGCCGCCGACGACGTGGTCGAGATTCGCCCCGTCATCAGCGGTGGCGCATTGTGAAGTGCCGAGTCTGTCGTCAGCCAGCTGTCATCGACGTCGCACGACATAACGCCAACTTTTGTGCAC
>JANOQU010000138.1:0-13773 GCA_031422355.1 Actinomycetes bacterium | reverse complement strand
TGATGTTGCGGCCGAACGAGCTCGTCAGTTCCAGCAGATTCACGCCTGTACCGCCGTGTTCGATGCCGAAACACACCCGGTCGTCTGTTCCTGGAACGAAGGCCGGCGTCCAGTTGGTGGCCGTCCCGAAATCGGCGGGTCCGGTTGCTGCGCCAACCCAGACCCTGCCGCACCCACCGGCGGGCAGGTCACCCGGCGCAGCCGCCACCCGGGCGGCGCCGGCGACGAACGGCGAGACCACGACACAGGACATGACCGCGGCGATGGCGGCCAACACACCCACTCGTTGCCGCCACGAACGGTTGGCGCGCGCTTGATGCCCTGATTTGCTCATGGTCCAACCGTGCCATTCCGCCCGAACGATGTCGTGAGTAGTGAATTACTCACGGAAACAGAGGAGGTCACTCGGCGGTTTGTCATGTTCGGCACTACGCCGCTGACGCTCGCTCGGTTCTTGGTCGATTGTTGATTACCTTGGCACGTTTTACGCCCTTGGTGCCGCTGCGTGCCAAGGGGTGGCACTCGGCGGCACCGAGGGCGCGAATCGTGTCATCGCATCTGCGGCGGACCAGCCGGTCAGTCGTTCAGCCGGCGGCGTCGAGGCCCAGAACCTCGGCCAATTCTCGTCGACCATTGACGCCGGTCTTGCTGTACGCCCGGCTCAGCAAGTTGTCGACGGTTCGCGCAGAGACCCCGAGCTGGAGAGCGATTGCCTTGCTGGAGTTTCCTGCGGCGGCAAGCGCAGCGACTTCCCGCTCTCTGGTGGTCAATCGAACCTGGGACAGCAACGGCTCCAGCGCCGGGGTTCGCACGCCGCTACCGCACCGTGCCAACGCTGCCAAGCCTCGCTGCGCGGCCATCGAGGCGCGTACTTTGAGGCTAGTCGCGGCAGCCGCCGAATGGGCCCCCGCCCACGCTTCAGAGGCCCACAGCCAGGCGCCGATCACTTCGAACTCCTCGGCCGCAGCCGCTAACAGCAGCGGGTCGCCGGACCTCGAACCCGTCGAGTAACTGACGAAGGGTGACGTCCAACTGCTGTCCCATTGCGGAGCGAGCGTCAACAGTCTCGGCGCCGCCCATGCGGCATCGCCGAGTCGAGCGAGGTCGTGCAACGCAAAGGCCTCGCCGAGCAGGAATTCATCGCTCCTCGCCGCTCTCGCGACTCGGCGAAGCTGCGCAATCGCACCTCGGGTATCGCTCGCCGCGACCAATGGCCACGCGAGGCAACGATCCACCTCGAATTGGCGGGCGTGAAGCGTCGGGCCGGCGTTGCGCGTCACCTCGGCCGCCTCAGCGCTTCGACGTGCATCGCCCAGGTATGCCCAGGTCTCTGCCAATTGGGCGGAGAACAGGTGGATCCAACGTTGTGGATCAGACTTTCGATACGACGCCACTGCTGTCGTCAGCTCCACACGGGCATTGTCGATCCGCCCGCGCAGCATGTCGAATCGGCCTCGTGTCCCGGCCAGAACAGCTGCACGATGATCGGTGCCGAGAAGTCCGGGAAGATCCTCCGCGGCAAGCGCCTCTCCGGCTGCAGTGATCAGCCGGTGTGCATCGTCGATCCGCCCATCGAAGTACATCGACGACAGGATCCACGTGGACGCCCATACCGGGCCATCAGGAACGGTTGCCTGATTCATCATCGCCAGCGGCAGATGGCTCAAGGACAGCTCGAGGGCCTCTTTGCAACGACCCGAAGCGAGCAACAGACCGGTATGGGCATCCATGGAACGAAGGACCACTTCTGGCACGGGTGATCGCAAAAGCGGCTCGGCGAAATCGGCTGCTTCACGGTAGAAACCGGCCAGTGTCAACAGTCCAGACCAATGGGCGATGACGAGGTCGCGGGCATCCCCGTCGGGTAATTCGGCGAGCAGGTCGCCTGCCACCTTGCGGGCCTCGGCGAATCGTGATGGGTGCAGCTCCACGGCGTAGAGCAACGATGTCGCTGCGCTCGCCCGTTGGTCTGGTGCTGCGGATCGGTCGAACACCACGGGGCGTAAGACTTCAGCCGCTGCATCGATCTGACCCGCCGACGCGAGCGACCGACCGAGTGCAATCGCGGCCGGAATTCCGCCGCCGTGGTCAAACGCCTGCCGCGCGAATCGCACGGATTCGTCGACGTCACCCGTGGCGTACGCAACGTCGCTCGCGATCACCAGCGTGGATGGCTCGATGCTCTGGCCAGAACCGGCCGCCCAACGCGCCCGCCGCAACGCGGAGACGACGGACGGGCCGAATGCGACACCGTCAAGGGCATCCACGAGCCGGCGCTGAACATCGCGGGTCTCCAGCGCACCTGCTGAAGCTTGGAGAACCTCGCCGTACAGGGGATGCTCAAGTCGAACAAGACCATCGCCGAAGGCGTCGACGGCAATCACGCCGCGCCGCTCTAGGGCCGCCAACATTTCGCCGCCAACCAGTGATTCCGCCAGATCTGGGCGAAGTGGTTCTCCGAACGCGAGCGCAACGAGGGCTCGGTGTTCTTCGACGTCGAGTTGCGCAAGCCGTTCGGCAACGACATCAGCCAACCTGACCCCGGCCCGCAGCCGACCGTGCCAGCTCCAGACTCCATCGGTTTCCTGGAGGACACCTTGAGCAACGGCGTCGGCGACCAGTTCACGAAGCAGAAGCGGGTTGCCGCGAGACATTCGCGCCAACCGCAGCAGTGAGATTTCGTCGAATGGACCGAGCGATCCGGCAAGGACAGCCCCGATTTCGTCGACGCCGATTCCGCGCAGCTCGATTCGCTCGCATCCCCCGTCGCGCCACAGCCGGCGGACAGGTTCGGGGGTCGTCTCGCCAGTGCGCACCGTGGCAATCACTCGCACGCCTGCCGACACCGTCAGCTGCAGCAGCAGCGCCGCGCTCGACGGATCCAACCACTGTGCATCATCGACGACGAGCAGCAGCGGCACGGCGGGCGACGTCTCATTGACGATCGCCTGATACGCGGCGGCGACGAGAGGTACGACCGCGTGCTGGCTTGGAAGGCTGCCATCTGAACTGCCGTCCGTCGATGGCTCCCACACCTTGGCAGGCAGCAGCGGAACGAACGCCGCGAGTGGAACGTCGGTTGCGCCACGGCTGGCGATCAGGCGAACGAGGCGTGCGCCGCCTGCTGTGTGCTTCGCAGCCAGTTCATGGGCGAGCCGGGTCTTGCCCATCCCGGCAGGACCGACGATCGCCACACCTCTGCCACCATCGAGTGCCGCCACGCCGTGCGCGAGTTCGTCGTCGCGCCCCACCATGTCCCACCGCTGCACGCGGCCACTGTAGGTCGACAAGCGCCCCAGCTTTGCCCGTCAGGGGATCAAGAGTTCGGCAATTTGTACCGCATTGAGAGCTGCGCCCTTGCGGAGATTGTCGTTGCTGAGGAAGAGGGCCAGTCCGCGACCGCCATCGACGCCCTCGTCGACGCGGATCCGGCCGACGTAGGTCGGGTCCTGACCAGCTGCGTCGAGCGGTGTCGGCACATCCATCAACTGCACCCCTGGGGCCGACGCCAGTAGTTCGATTGCCCTGCCGACACCGAGTGCGCGGCTGAACTCGGCATTGATGCTGAGGCTATGACCGGTGAAGACCGGTACGCGCACACAGGTGCCACTGACGCGCAGGCCAGGAATACCGAGGATCTTGCGGGTTTCGTGGCGCAGTTTCTGCTCTTCGTCGGTCTCGAACGAGCCATCGTCCACGATCTTGCCGGCAAGCGGCAACACGTTGAAGGCGATCGGCTTGACGAACTTGGTCGGCGTCGGCATCACGACTGCGTTGCCGGCGTAGGTCAGATCGCGAGCCTGACCGACCACTTCGCGTGATTGCTTGTCGAGTTCATCGACGCCGGCAAGGCCACCGCCACTGACGGCCTGATACGTCGCAGCGACGAGGCGGATCAAACCAGCCTCGTCGTGCAGAGGCTTGAGAACCGGCATTGCCGCCATGGTCGTGCAGTTCGGATTGGCGATGATGCCCTTGCGTGCGTTTCGGATCTCGTCGCCATTGACCTCGCTGACGACCAGCGGCACGTCGGGGTCCATTCGAAACGCAGACGAATTGTCGATCACAGTCACCCCAGCGGCCGCGAACTTCGGAGCGAGTTCCCTCGATGAGGTGGCGCCCGAGGAGAACAGTGCGATATCGAGACCTGCCGGATCGGCCAGTGCTGCGTCTTCGACGGTGATCTCACCATCGAGCCACGGCAAGGTGGTGCCAGCGGATCGAGCGGACGCGAAGAACCGAAGCTCGCTGATCGGGAAATTGCGTTCCGCGAGGATGGCCCGCATCACACCGCCGACTTGACCAGTTGCTCCAACTATTCCGACTCTCATGATCCGACTCCCATGACCGGAAAGGCTAACGCGCTTGCCCGATCTCAGAACTGGGAATTTCGGGGGTGCATTGGTATGACCAAGTTATACTCACGTCCGTGAAGACCGCCGTTTCGATCCCCGATCCATTGTTCGCGGCCGCCGACGAGCGGGCCGCTCGCCTCGGAATATCACGGAGCGCACTGTATGCGAGAGCCCTCGCACGCGAATTGGCTGCCGACAGTGACGACGCGTTGACGTCTCGACTCGACGCGATCTACCGTGACGAAGACTCCTCGCTCGATCCGTTGTACGTCGCCGCTCAGCGCCGAGCATCGTCAACACGCTGGTGATCGCACGCGGTGAAGTCTGGCGAGCCGATCTCGGTGAACCACGAGGTTCCGGCCCAGGATTCACTCGCCCGGTGCTCGTCGTGTCGTCGGATGCCTACAACCGCAGCGCGATTGCAACGGCAACCTGCGTTGTGATTACGTCGAACATGCGCCTTGCACAGGCACCAGGCAATGTCGAGCTCCAACCCGGTGACGGCGGACTGGATCGTGCATCCGTCGTCAACGTCTCGCAGGTTATGACTCTGGACAAGGCGGATTTGATCGAACGCCTCGGCAGGCTCGAACCCGCTCAAATTCGCCTCGCCGACATTGGACTTCGGCGTGCTCTCAGCCTGTAAATGCTGTTAGAGGCGTTCGGCGACGAGCCACCAGTGGCTTGGGTTGACACCTTCGAACGTTCGCAACTCTGCGTCGCTGCGGGGCTTCATCGTCCGCTCGGGAGAGTGGTAGATCACTCGTGTCGCGAATTTCTCCGGCAACGAATCGAGGTGCTTGGACACCTCGTCCGGCGACAGCCGATTGGCCTGCCAACCAATGCGCGACGCAAGCCGACGCTTGGCCAGCCACGGACCGAATCCCGGAACACGCCACATCGCCCGAGTCACCTTGCCGAGCGGCCAGAGCACCGCATCGATGCCGGTCCAGGTACGAAAGTTGAGTGCAATATGGCCGCCTGATTTGGTCACCCTCGCGGCCTCTGCGACCAGCGCCAACGCATCGTCGTGCTGGCAATGCTGCAGGGTGATGTAGCTGAACGTGAGATCCGCCTCACCGTCGCCGACAGTCAACGATCGGCCATCGTCGACGTGAATCGTGCGAAGACGCTCGACCACCCCGAACTGGGCAACCGTTTGGCGACAACGCTCCAGGAAAGCTGCATCGAGATCGCAGGCAATCACGTGAGCGAACGCCTTGCTGAAACCGCTGGTCATCCGACCGATTCCAGAACCGATCTCGACAAGAGTCTGGGTGGCGAGATCGTCGGAGTGCAGATCGAATGCATCGAGGTAGGCGAAGATTTCATGATCACCGGTCTCGGTGAACTCTTTGAGATCGAGGGTGTCGCCGGTCTCGTTGTTGAACACCCAACCGATCTCGCGAACGACGTCGTCACCAGACGTCTGGTCTTCGCTGACGCGACCGGCCGTCTTCCAGGGAACGAGTTGGGGACGACGAGCCATCAGAAGATTCTGTCAGGTATCAGCGCGCATGACACGACGGCCGCTGAGCAATGCAGGTGAGTCATGTTCGGTCGGGCAAAGGCGCCGCATAGGCCTGGCCGCTATCCAGCCCGAATGCCGTGTGCAGACTGCGGGCTGCCTTCTCCAGGTCGGCGGCGGCGCAGACCACGCTGATCCGAATCGTGCTCGTGGAGATCATCTCGATATTGACTCCCTGATCAGCCAGGACGCGGAACATTTTTGCCGCGATTCCAGGGCTGGTCTTCATTCCGGCACCGACCAGACTGATCTTGGAGATGCTCTTGTCGTGGTTCACGCCGGCCGCACCGATCTCTGCGGCGACTCGGGCCACGATCGCTTCGGCGACGTCCATGTCGGCCTTGGGCATCGTGAAGCTGATGTCGGTCGTGCCGTCCTTGGATGTGTTCTGGACGATCATGTCGACGTTGACGTTCGCCGCTGCGAGCGGCTCGAACAGCGTCGCCGAGATGCCAGGGCGATCGGGCACACCGAAGATGGTGACCTTGGCGTCGCTGACGTCGGTGACCACACCGGAGATGATGGGTTCTTCCATGCTTGGCTCCTTGCCAGAGACCCACGTGCCTGGCTCCCAGGTGAAACTGGAGCGCACATGGAGTGGGACATTGTGGTTGCGGGCGAATTCGACGCTGCGCAGCGCCAACACCTTGCTGCCAGCGCCGGCCATCTCGAGCATCTCGTCGAAATTGACGTGGGCCAACTTGCGGGCCAGGGGCACGATGCGCGGGTCAGCGGTGAACACGCCCGTGACGTCGGTATAGATCTCGCACGCATCAGCATCGAGTGCCTTGGCGAGCGCAGAGGCAGTGAGATCGCTGGCTCCGCGACCGAGGGTGGTGATTTCCTTGTCGGTGCTGACGCCTTGGAATCCGGCGATCACGCAGACCTTGCCCTCGGCCAGCGCCGCGCGTACACGATCGCCTTTGACCTCGAGAATCTTGGCCTTGCCGTGCACATTGTCGGTGATGATGCCGACTTGACTGCCGGTAAAGCTAACGGCCTCGATGCCCTGGTCATGTAGCGCCATACAGACAAGAGCCGCCGACATCCGCTCGCCGGTGGTCAGCAACATGTCCATCTCACGGCCGGACCGGGTGCCCGAGACCTGACTGGCGAGCGAGATCAAGTTGTCGGTTGTTTTGCCCATTGCGCTGACCACGACGACGACGTCGTTGCCGTGCCGCTTGGTGAACGCAACATGCTCAGCGACGGCGCGCATCCGGTCTGGGTCGGCGACGGACGTACCGCCGAATTTCTGAACGATCAGGGCCACGGGTCCAAGAGGATACCGCCCGGGGCCGACACCCGAACTTTCGTGAACGTTCTTGCCCGCCCTGCGGGCGGAAACGTTCGCGAAAGTGGTGAGGGGTGGGGTGCAACGTGGTCCGGGGTGGCCGGGTGTCGTCTGACACGGTTGAATGGCGCCGTGTTCTCCAGCCGGCTCGACGACTCCTACAGCGTCGAGGTCCGTAACGGAGTTGCCCCGCTCACCTTGGCCAAGGTCGGGGCAAACAGTGCCGTACGGTTCGCGCCTCCATTCATCGCAACGATCGCGAGTGGGCTGGATGTCAGCTTGACGACTCTCGGCGGGGCAATCGCCGTCGGCGAGTTGGTTGGTTTGAGCGGACCCTTGGTCGCTCGGGTCGCTGGCGGTTTGACCAGACGGTCGGCGATGTGGATCGGTCTGCTCGGCATTGCGCTCGGCGCGTCGGTCAGCGCGACGGCAACGACCGCAGTCCACTTTGCGATCGGACTCGCATTGATGACGCTGTCCAAGACGGTCTTCGATCTCGGCATCATTGGCTGGGTCACCGACCGGGTTGCGTATGCAGAGATGGGTCGGGTCATCGGCCTGACCGAGACGGCGTGGGCAGGCAGCCTGCTGGTCGGCGTCGTCTTGATGGGTCTGCTGACGGGCCTGACCTCGTGGCGATGGGGCTACGTCCTCGCGATCGTGGCGATCGTGATCCTGGCAGCCGTGCTCCAACGACGCCTTCCGAATGAAGTTCGTCCTCCGCGAATCAGCCGGGCCGAGCATCGCGATCGAGCCCCGCTCGGTGCCGGATGGCTGGTGATCATCGCAGCGCTGACTCTGACGGCATCATCGCAAGCAGTGGTCGTCACGTTCGGGAAGTGGCTCGAGAACGACTTCGACTTCAGTGCCACACAGGTCGCCGCCGTGGTCTTCGGGTTGGGCGGGGTCGAACTGCTGGCGGCTTCAGCGATCGTTCGGTTCGCTGACACATGGGGCAAGCAGCGGTCAACGATGTTCGGCGCGCTCGCCATCGTTCCCGCTGGAGTGGTCTTGTCGTTGGTGAACACCCATCTGGCCATCAGCCTCATCGTGCTGGCGGTCTACATCTGTGCGTTCGAGTTCTCGATCGTCGCGACGCTCTCGTTGGCCACGAGTTTGGTGCCGAACCGACCGACGACCGGCCTCGGGATGATGGTCGGTGCAGCTACCCTCGGCCGAGCCGTCATGGCTCCGCCAGCGACCGCTGCTTACACCAGCCACGGGATGACGTTGGTGGCTGCGATCGGGGCCTCGTGCGCTGCCGTCAGCTTCGCGTGCCAGTGGCGTTACGGAGCCGTCCGAGCTGCGAAATCAAACGTGCGTCAGCCGGCGTAGCCGCTGGTGATCGGCAGGCGGCGATCCTTGCCGAAGGCCTTGAGACTGACTCGCACCCCCGGCGGGCACTGCCGGCGCTTGTATTCGTTGATATCGACGAGTCGGGTGATCCGCCGTACCAACGCCTCGTCGAATCCTGCAGCGACGATCTCGGTGGCCGTGCGATCGTCCTCGACGTACATCCGAAGGATCGGATCGAGAACCTCATACGGCGGCAGTGACTGGTCGTCGCGCTGGTCGGGTCGCAGTTCGGCCGACGGGGGTTTGGTGATGACCGTCTCAGGGATGATCTCACGCCCCTCGCGGGCGTTGAAGTAGCGGCACAGGTCATAGACGCTGGTCTTGAGCACATCCTTGATCACGCCGTAGCCGCCGACGCTGTCGCCGTAGATGGTGAAGTAACCAACGGCCATTTCGCTCTTGTTGCCAGTTGTGAGAACCATCCATCCGAACTTGTTCGACAGCGCCATCAGGGTTGTGCCGCGGATTCGACTCTGGAGGTTCTCCTCGGTGAGGTCGGCCGACTTGTCGGCGAACGATGGCGCGAGCATGTCGAGATAGGCCGAGAACGCCGGCTCGATCGCGACCGTGCGATAGTCGATGCCCAAGTTGTCAGCGAGTGCTTTGGCGTCGTCTTTGCTGCCATCACTGCTGTACCGAGATGGCATCGACACGCCGTGGACGTGATCCGCTCCGAGCGCGTCGACCGCGATACAGGCAACGATCGTGGAGTCGATACCGCCGGACAGGCCGATCACGACATCAGTGAAACGGTTCTTGACGACGTAGTCGCGGGTACCGAGCACGAGCGCCTCGTACATTTCTGCGACGGGATCGAGAAGCTGAGCGAGCCGGGCCGCCACCGGCTCGCCATGCGAGCGAGGCTCCGCACCAACATGGATGATCGGCAACAACACGTCGGTCTCGCGTCCACGGGGATCCAGGAGTCGTTTGCGGTAGACCGGATCGATCTCGACATCGACGACGAGTAGTTCTTCGCGAAACTGGGCTGCCCGGGCGAGCAAGTTGCCCTCGCCGTCGAACACCATCGACGCTCCGTCGAACACCAACTCGTCCTGTCCACACACCTGATTGACATAGACCAGCGCGCAACTCGCATCCGCTGCGCGTGTCGCCAGCATCCGCTCGCGACCCACCACCTTGTTGGCGTGATACGGCGAGCCGTTGATGTTGATGTTCAATTCCGCGCCGCCGGCCGCCTGGGTGGCGAGCGGGCCCGTGGGACTCCAGATGTCTTCACAAATGCTGATCCCGACCTTGACTCCGCCGATGACGTACAACTCGAGGGGGTCGTTCTCGTGCCCTGGCGTGAAGTAGCGGGCCTCGTCGAAGACGGCATAGTTCGGCAGCAGTCGCTTGCGGTACGTACCGACGACTTCGCCATTGACGCAGACGGCTGCGGCGTTGTAGAGATCGCGGTCACTGTCGACGAAGCCGACTACGGCGACGCAGCGACGAGTGCGTGCGGCGATGGTCGCGAGCACGTCCTTGTTGTCGCTGACGAAGCCCGGCTTGAGGACCAGGTCTTCGGGCGGATAGCCCGTGATCGACAGCTCTGGAAACGCGACGATGTCGCATCCGGCTGCTTCTGCCTGATCGTAGAAATCGACGATCTTGGAGAAGTTGCCCTTCAAGTCGCCGACCGTTGGATTGATCTGGGCGAGAGCGATCCGCAGCCGTGTCACGACCGCAATCTACCCAAACACTCACAGCCAGCGAAGGGCTGCGGCTTCGATCAGTCGAAGTAGCCGGTGATGTCGACCACGAGATCGGTCCCGCTGGATGAGTAGTAGCTGACGATGCCGCCGGCCCCGATCTTGGTCAGGCTGAGTGCTGCGCGGTCCTGGTTCGGCCCGCTCGAGTTCGCATTGCTCGCAACAGGCAGGGGCTGGCCGCCGGGATACGACGTGACGAATCCAGCGCCCACCGGATTCGTGATCGTCACGTTCTGCGAAATCGCGACAGCCGATGCCGGCACTGGCCCAACCGGATCGAAGGTCGCCGTTCCGTTGGTGCCGATTCTGGCGAAGCCGAGCGACGTTCGGCTGTCGACCTGCCGGCTCGGAGCGACGAGGCGATAGAGCCCGGCGGCGGTCGTGCCACTGGCGAAGTACCCGGCCACATCGACCACGACGTCATCTGTTCCGACGAGTTTCAGATCGACCGAGCCGTCGGCGCCGAGCGGGACGACGACGAGATTCGGTCGAATGTCGGCGCTGCCGTTGACGTTCAGGTTGGACGACGGAGGAACAGGTGCTCCGCCTGGTGAGACGGCGACGTATCCCGCAGCGGGTCCGGCACCAGACAAACCGGTCACGATCAACGCGACCGCGACCACATTGGACGGGACGCCCAGCTTTCCAGCAACCGGGATGTTGACGGTCGCGCTCGGTGTCCCGAGCCCTGCGTTCGTGAACGAATTAGCGGAACCGACGGCTTGCCGAGTGTCGATCAAGCGTTGCGGCGCGAGCGAGGTGAACCGGCCGCCGGGCTCTGATGCTGCGACCTGTCTGAAGGTACCCATCACGTCGATGATGACGTGGGTGGTGCCGGACACGTAGATGAGCAGATCCCCGTCCGCATCGACTGGCACGATCGATGCATTTGCAACGATGTTGCCGGGGGCAGCATTGACGTTGGATGTCGCCGGGAATTCTGTGCGCGGTTGGAACGCCGTCACATGGGCCGCACCGACCGGGGCGTCCATCGTGATGTTGACGAGCGCTGCCTTGACAGCGGGGTCGTCGATGCCGAGGTCGACGAGCCGGGTCGAGTTCGCGCGCACGGTGCCGGGCGCTACGCCGATGTTGGAGCGGGTGTCATAGGCCCGCTGGGCAACGACGAGCGGCGAGTAGGCAAGCGCTGGGGAGGTCGTAGCGGCCGGGGCGTCGTAAGTGATTTTGCGGATCAGGTTGCTGCCGAAGGTGACATAGAACAGCACTGGATCAGCGCCTTGGACCACGAACGCCATATCCACGATGCCACCCGAGACCTGATGGAACGGATTGCCGTAATCGACCGCGCCCGCGCTGGTGCGCTGCCAGATCTTGTTGCAGCCACCGTCGGCGAACAGATATGAGCCGTCGAACGCCTTCGGCCACACGCCGTTGGGGACGAACGCCCCGGCCGTGATGAACGTGCAGCCGGTGGCACTGTGCGAGTAAGAGGTCAGCGGGTCGGTAATGCCGGCCGGTGGCGATGGACAGTTGGTGGTCGAACCGTTCACGCACGATCCTTCGCGCGAGTTCCAGCCGTAGTTCCGGCCGATTCCGCCCTCGTCGACTTCCTCCCACGTTCCCTGTCCGACATCGTTGATGTAGAAGCGAGTCGAGCCGGTGTTTGGATCGAATGCGAATCGGTACGGATTGCGCAAGCCCCAGGCAAAGATCTCTCGACACTTGGTGGCGGGGGCTGCCGTCAGACCTGCAAATGCACACGACGCTCCGCTCGGGTCGGTCTCGAACGGATTCCCCGCCGGGACACCACCAGCGGTCGTGATCCGCAGGATCTTGCCCGTCAACAGGCTGAGGTCCTGAGCAGAGGTTCCGCCACCACCTCTGGGGTTGGTTCCTGCATCGCCAATCGCGACATAGAGGTTGCCGTCGTTGCCCACTGCCAAGCCGCCACCATTGTGATTGCCGCCGGTCGCAGGGATGTTGTCCAGCAACACGACCTCTGATTCAGCGAGCACTGTGTTGGCGACCATCGTGAAGCGGCTGACCCGGTTGGCCCGACCTGTCGAGGATGAACAGTCGCCAACGCTTCGTGTGTAGAACAGGTAAATCCAGCCGTTGCTCTGGAACTCCGGGTCGACGGCAGCACCGAGCAGACCCATCTCGCTCGCTGAACACACGCCCAAGGTCAGCGCGTCCTGGAACGACAGCGTGCCATCGGCCTGCAGGATCCGTACTGCCCCACCCTTTTCCAGCACAATCGCCCGGCCGCCGTTCAACGCCACGATGGTGGTGGGTGAGTTCAGCGGGTTGCTCGTCGAGATCGGGATCGGTGTATCGGTGAAGCCTGCGGGCAGAGCGGCCGTCGCCGGCGATGAGTTCACGCTGAGCCCCACCGCCAGCGACGACAAGGTCACAGTAACAACAGCCAGTAGTCGATGCATGGTGGTTCTCGCTTTGCTCGGCCCGCTTGGCTGACCCTAATCCGTCAGCGCACGCAGGAATCGGTGCTGCCGGCATGTGACAAATGTCCAGGCGGTTCACACGCCGTTCACAATGACGCAACGGCAATGAAATCCCTGGCTGACACAGTGTCCAGCACCTTCAACCAATGTTGAACCACCTTCCGGAGGAAATCCCGCACATGGCCTATCAAGCTGAATACATCTGGATCGACGGCACGGAGCCAACCGGTCTCCTCCGATCGAAGACCAAGATCATGAAGGACACTGCGACGGTTGCTCCGATCTGGGGTTTCGACGGTTCGTCGACGAATCAGGCCGGAGGCGAGAGCAGCGACTGCGTGCTTCGTCCGGTCTTCACGTGTCCCGACCCGATCCGTGGCGGCGCCAACATCATCGTGCTCTGCGACGTACTCGGTGCCAAGGACATGAAGCCGCACGCGACCAACACCCGCGCCGCGTGCGAGAAGGTCTACAAGAAGTACTCCAAGCAGGGAATGATCTTCGGCCTGGAGCAGGAGTACACGATGCTCAAGCTCGACGGCAGCCCGCTCGGCTTTCCCACGGGCGGTTTCCCCGGACCGCAGGGTCCGTACTACTGCGGCGTCGGCGCCGGTCGCGTCATCGGTCGCGAGATCATCGAAGAGCACACCCAAGCGTGCATCGATGCCGGCCTGCTGATCGAGGGCACCAACGCCGAGGTCATGCCCGGACAGTGGGAGTTCCAGATCGGTGCCGCCGATCCGCTCACCGTCAGCGATCACATGTACGTGGCTCGCTGGTTGCTCCACCGCATCGCCGAGGATTACGACGTAGCAATCAGCTTCGATGCCAAGCCCGCCAAGGGCGACTGGAACGGTGCCGGCATGCACACCAACTTCTCCACCGCTGCGATGCGCGACGGCTACGACGCGATCGAAGCCGCCTGCCGCGCAATCGGCAAGAAGATCGAACTCCATGTCAAGGGCTACGGCCATGACATCGAGAGCCGCCTGACCGGCAAGCACGAGACGGCTCCGTGGAACAAGTTCAGCTACGGCGTCAGTGACCGTGGCGCCTCGATTCGTATCCCGTGGCAGGTCGCCAAAGATCGCAAGGGCTACGC
>JANOQU010000137.1:0-5295 GCA_031422355.1 Actinomycetes bacterium | reverse complement strand
CTTCGCCGTTCTTGAAACCGCCGTTGCGGGCAAGCCATGCGGCACGCCAGATCAGCAGCCGGGCGGCGTCGATCTCGACAGCCATGTTGGCCAGCTTGAACGCGATCGCTTGGTTCATGATGATCGGCCGACCGAACGCGTGGCGCTCCTTTGCGTACTCCAACGAATACTCGTATGCCGCGCGGGCGATGCCGAGAGCCTGGGCTCCAACGGATGGGCGGGTGGCTTCGAAGGTGGCCATTGCCGGCTGCTTCTCGCCGCTGTGGCCGCGCTCGCGGGCACGGGCCAGCTTGGCATCCAGCTTGGCCTTTCCGCCGAGTAGCAGGTTGCCGGGAAGGCGCACATCGTCGAGGACGACCTCTGCAGTGTGCGAGGCCTTGATGCCGTGCTTCTTGTACTTTTGACCTTGGCTGAGGCCCTTGGTCTTTGGTGGCACGATGAAGCTGGCCTGCCCCCGGCCCTTGAGTTCGGGCTCGACCGCGGCGACCACCACGTGGACATCGGCGATGCCGCCGTTGGTGATCCAGGCCTTGGTTCCGTTCAGCACCCATTCATCGTTGGCTTCGTCGTAGACGGCGCGAGTGCGCAGCGAGGACACGTCGCTGCCGGCATCGGGCTCGCTGACACAGAACGCGCCAAGCTTGACGTCGTCGGCATCGCCATAGCACTGCGGGATCCACTCCATGACTTGCTCGGGAGTGCCATTACTGCTGATGCCGGCCGCGGCCAGGGCCGAGCCCATGATCGCCATGCCGATCCCGGCGTCTCCCCAGAAAAGTTCCTCGATCGCGACCGGCAGGGTCAGGCCGGTGTTGTCACCCATTGCGTTGAGCAGGAATTCGAACCCGTACAGGCCGTTCTTCGCAGCTTCCTGCACGACCGGCCACGGGAACTCTTCGCGCTCGTCCCACTCGTGCGCGGCCGGACGCATGACGTCCGCGGCGAACTCGTGAACCCAGCTCTGAAGCTGGAGTTGATCGTCGTTGAGAGAGAGCGAGAAGTCAGCCATGTCGATAAGTTACCACTGGGTAACCTTCGGAAACAACAGTCGTCACGAACGATGTCGATTGTTTCGATCAGAGGTTGTGACGTTTCGATGTGAGACAGTGACACTCGCTTGCTTGGCGAGCGGAACTGCACAGGGGGAAGTCGATGAGCAAGCGTTTCACACGGCGATTTGGCGCACAGTTGGCCCTGATAGCGGTGTTTGCGGCAACTGGGGCCTGCTCCAGCGACGAGTCCGCAACGTCGCCAACGTCGCCAATCACAACACAGTCGACGGCAGAGCCCACGATCACTGAACCCGTCGCAAGCAGCGCTGAAATCTCCATCGACACTGCGCCGCCTGATACCGCTCCAACTGACACGGCGCCTCCCGACACGGCGCCTCCCGACACTGCGCTCGTCGAACCCGACGACGCGACGTCGGCAGCGTTGGACGACGCGCTCGCCGCGAGCGGTTCCGGATGCGACCCGCTCGATCCGCGGGCCTGCCTGCTGCCATTCCCGAGCAACGCATTCACGATCGCCGATGACACCTCCGACACAGGCATTCGGATCAACTTTGCCGATGACTCCGCCGCGCCGAATTCAAAAGGCGTGCCGATCACATTCACCGAGTGGAATCGCAACGACGGTTTCAGCCCGAACAGCACGCTGCTCGCGTACGTGCCGGGTCTCGACGCCGAGGCCACCCATCTGCCACCGTGGACAGATCTCGACGAATCCCTAGCCGACGATGCCACAGTGGTGATCGTCGACAGCGAGTCCGGCGAACGGGTCCCGCTGTTTGCCGAACTCGATGCCAAAGCAATCGACGACGCGGACCGGGCCCTCGTGATCCATCCGGCTGTCGTTCTGGAAGAGGGCCATCACTACGTCGTTGCTCTCCGTGGCATGACGAATGCCGACGGCGACCCGATCGAACCCGGGGTCACGTTCCGCGCGTACCGCGACCGGATTGCGAGCCCGGCCCTCGACGATCGCCGTGCGGCAATGGAGGCAGCGTTCGCAGTGTTGGCGAACGCCGGAATCGAAAGGGACGATCTCTACCTCGCATGGGACTTCACCGTGGCCAGCCAGCGCAACCTCAGCGAGCGAATGCTGAGTATCCGCGACCAGGCTCTGGCAGTGCTCGGCGACGACGCAGCTCCCGCATTCACGGTCGATGCCGTCACCCCGAACACTCACGACAACATCGCGCTCCAGATCACGGGCACCTACACGGTTCCGAACTTCTTGACCAACGACGGCGGGCCGGGCAATCCGTTCTTCTACGGCGACAACACCGAACCTGATGCCCTGCCTGTTCAAAACGGCGAGGTTCAGGTCGGGTTCGCCTGCAACATTTCGACCGCAACGATGGCTGCCGCCGAACCGGCCCACCTCGTTCAATACGGCCACGGTTTGCTGGGCAGCAACATGGAGATCAACGCGGGCAATGTCCGCAACTTCGCCAACGAGCACAACGTCGTATTCTGCGCAACCAAGTGGGCCGGGATGAGCGAAGACGACATCGGTAACGCTGCTGCAACCTTGGGCGAGATCACGAACTTCAAGACCGTCGCCGACCGCCTTCAGCAGGGAGTCCTCAACCAGATCTTCCTGGGTCGACTGATGACTCGCGATGGCGGACTGTCGAGCCTGGCCGAGATGGTTCGAGCCGACGGCACAGCATTGATCGACACCGCCCATCTCGACTACGACGGCAACAGCCAGGGCGGCATCATGGGCATCATGCTCGCCGCCGTGTCGCCCGACATCGAGCGTGCAGTGGTCGGCGTGCCCGGCATCAACTACAGCTTCCTGCTTCCGCGCAGCGTCGATTTCACCGACTACGAGGCGCTCTACAAGCCCGCCTACCCGAACGACCTCGACCGGATGATCGGCATCAATCTGCTCCAGATGCTGTGGGACCGTGGCGAGGGCGGCGGCTACGTGCAGCACGTGACGACCAACCCTTACGAGGGAACGGATGCCAAGCCGATACTGCTCGATGTCGCCTACGGCGATTGGCAGGTCAGTGAATTGACGGCACTCGTTGCGGCACGGGCGATGGGGGCCACCATCCATCGTCCGATCACTGCCGACGGACGAACGGATGCCGTCGATCTCGGTTGGGGCTTGGAGACCACCGAGTACCCGAGCGACGGATCCGGCATCACGCTCTGGGATAGCGGCAGCGACCCGATTCCATTCGACGGTGTCCCGCCGTCGACCAGCCG
Source organism: Actinomycetes bacterium (assembly GCA_031422355.1). Lineage (GTDB taxonomy): Bacteria > Actinomycetota > Acidimicrobiia > Acidimicrobiales > Ilumatobacteraceae > WLMZ01. The sequence goes on along the minus strand of JANOQU010000137.1, from coordinate 2,071 downwards.
TGACCCGCATGAGGACCCACGTGCCGACATCGACGTACGCGTTCAGAAGGCTGCGTTCCTGTTCGACGACACGCTGATCGACGTCTGCGACGGCCAACCGTGCACCGCTGACAACAGCGACTGACGCGGTCGGTCGGCGGGGATCAGTCGGCCGGGATTGGAATCGACAGCAGCGACTGGGCGATCGTTTCGTAGATCAGGTTGGCGCCGGGCCTGTACACGTGCACGCCGTCCCAGCGGTAGCCGAGATTCGTACTGATCGATTCGTCATTGCACCACGCTGTCGGACCGGCGACAAACGTGACATTGGCCGGATCGGCCGACGCCGCCTGACGGAGCAGGATATTGAGGTGACCGGTCCGGGAGTCGTCTCCGCGCTCGGGTAGAGCCGGCACGCCGGCGCCCTCGACATCCTGGGGTCGCATACACGGCACCTCGAGCAGCGCGACCTTGGCGCCTGCGAACTTGAGCGCGTCGATGCCCGACTGCAACTGGGCAAGGAAGTACGCGTCAGCTTCTGTCGTCGCGAACACGAGCGTTCGATCCGCGAGCGCGAGGTCGAAGACATCCCATGCACCGATCACGACCAGGGCAACCTGGGCATCTGACGAGGCGACGGAAGAACCCCATTTGCTCGCCCACCCCGCGCAGTCGCCGAATGACCGATTGAAGCCGCCGCGTGTCGAAATGACCTTGCCCGTGTCGTAGACGCCGCAACCTTCCACCGAGCCATCGGCGACGCTGAACGTATCGCCAATCCCGTCGGGCAGATTGATCGCGAGCGAGTGGGCTTGCGAGTCGCCGACCACGACGACCCGGCGCGGCAAGCTCGGCGACGTCGTGGTTGCCGCCGCGGCCGTTGTCGTTGGTGCCGTTACCGTTGCCGTGGGTGCTTCGATCGGTACTGGGGAAGTGTTCTGTATCGAGGACGCGTCTGACGTCGGCGATTCGCTGGCGTCAGGAGTCGTCACCACGGATCCAGCGGTTACCGGGCCGGCGGGGAGCACGAACGCTGCATCGTCGCCGCCAACTGCCGCGTCATAGTGCTCGACCGATGCATAGAAGGCGAACAGGCCAACTGCGACCAGGCCGCTGACCATCCCAATCGATGTAGTCAGCCGAGCTCGACGAACCCGGTCGGCGCCGATCGCCTGACGCTGCTCGCGCAGCCATGAGCCGAGGAAACCCTTGCGGATCGGCGTCTCGACGAAGCGGTAGCTCGCCTCGGAAATCGCGGCCGTCACCAACATCGCGGCAATGAACTTCGGCCAACTGCCCGAGTGGTACACGTTGCCGATCACGAAGATCGGCCAGTGCCACAGGTACAGCCCATATGAACGGCGCCCGACTTCGGCCAACGGTTTCCAGCCAAGGATCGACCGCATCCCGTACGACGTTGGATAGACCACGACGGCGATGACCACCATCGACAGAATCGACACGATCGGTAACAACCAGATGTAGATGTAACCCTCGGTGAGCACGGCGACGCTCATGATGCAGACCAGCAGGGTGAGCGCGCCAGCTCCGATCGGGTCGAGCCGCAGTCCGCGATGCTTCGACGGCGCGATCGCCCGCCACGGCCGCCAGACGAATGCGCAACCGGCCCCGAGCAGGAGACCGCTCGCTCGGGTGAGCGTGCTGAGATACAGCGCGTTGTCCGACACACCGCCGTGAGCGAGTGACGTGCCAAGCATGATCGCCACCGATGCGCCGATAAAGGCCGTACCACGACTGCGGAGATGGCCAGCACCGATCAGCATGGACCCCACGAACACCAGCGGCCAGATCAGGTACCACTGCTCTTCCACTGCCAGCGACCAGAGGTGGCGCAGCAGCGGCGGATCGGCGGACGAGAAATAGGGCGTACTCCCGAAGATCTGGCCCCAGTTGCCAAGGTAGAAGATCGACCACGGGAGATCACGCTTCAGCGTCGACTGCTGCTCGTCGGAGCCGACGATCATCGCCCAGACCGCCACCGCAACCAGCATTGTGATCAGGGCCGGGAACAATCGCCTGGCTCGTCGGATCCAGAACTGCTCGAGGCTGATCCGTTGGTTCTTCTCCCGTT
>JANOQU010000136.1:0-5936 GCA_031422355.1 Actinomycetes bacterium | reverse complement strand
ACGGTGGCGCGAGCGACGTTGATGTGGTTGGCCGAACCAAGCGACTTGCACAGAATGTCGTGCACGCCGGCTTCTTCCAAGATGACCCGAGCTGCGCCGCCGGCGATGACGCCGGTACCCGGAGCAGCCGGCTTCATCAGGACCCGGCCCGCACCGGTGATTCCGAGCACCGGGTGGGTGATCGTGCTGCCAGCAAGGGCGACATCGAACAGGCTCTTCTTGGCCTCTTCGGTGCCCTTTTGAATGGCCAATGGAACTTCCTTGGCCTTGCCGTAGCCGAGACCCACCCGACCATTGCCATCGCCAACCACGACCAGCGCGGTGAACGAGAAACGGCGGCCACCCTTGACGACCTTGGCAACGCGGTTGATCGCGATGACTCGCGACTCTCGCAGTCCACCGGGCTCAGGTGCAGCGGCGGGATTGTTGTTGGTATACGAAAATCCAGCCATCAGAACTCCAGACCTGCTTCACGAGCGGCATCAGCTGCCGCAGCAACACGACCGTGGTAGGCGAACCCACCGCGATCGAACACAACTTTTTCGATACCGGCGGCCTTGGCCCGCTCGGCAACGAGCTGACCCATCCGGCTTGCGGCAGCAACGCTGCCACCGGTGCCGACGGACCGCTCGTTGGCCTCGTTCGTCGAGGCGGCAGCCAAGGTGGTGCCCGTCTCGTCGTCGATGACCTGCAGCACGATGTGCTTATTGGAACGGAACACTGCCAGGCGAGGCCGGGCGGCGGTGCCGTGAATCTTCTTGCGGACGCGACCATGACGGCGGATCCGAGAATTGCGGCGAACTTTGGCGTTATCACTCATAGTTTTTCTGCCTTACTTCTTGCCGGTCTTGCCGGCCTTGCGCAGGACCTTTTCACCGAGGTAGCGCACGCCCTTGCCCTTGTACGGCTCTGGCTTGCGGATGCTACGGATGTTGGCAGCGACTTGGCCGACAACTTCCTTGTCGATGCCTTTGACGATCACTCGTGTCGGCACCGGCACTTCGAAGGTCACGCCTTCTGGCGCCTCGACGATGACGGGATGACTGAAACCAAGGGCGAGACGGAGTCGGCCGGGGGCTTGGGCCTCGGCGCGGTAACCAACGCCGATGATCTCGAGTTCCTTGGTGAAGCCGTCGGTGACGCCGACGACCATGTTGTTGACCAGACTCCGCGTGAGACCGTGCAGCGAGCGATTCTCACGCTCGTCGTTCGGACGCTCGACGATCAGGCTTGACTCGTCCTTGCGAACGGTGATCTGGCCAGGAACGACGAACGACAGAGCGCCCTTTGGACCCTTGACCGAAACCGTTTGCACATCGACGGTGACGTCGACGCCTGGCGGAACATTGATGGGGGATTTGCCGATTCGGCTCATGCCATATCTCGATTCACCAGACGTAGCAGAGGACTTCGCCGCCCATGTTGCGCTTGCGCGCTTCACGGTCCGACAGCAATCCAGAGCTGGTGGATAGGACGGCCACACCCAAGCCACCGAGAACACGGGGGACATCGGTTGCCTTGCGATAGACGCGCAGGCCGGGGGTGGAAACTCGCTTGATGCCCATGATGGTTCGTGCCCGCTCGTGCGAGTACTTCATCTGGACCGTCAGTACTTCGCCGGGGCCTTTGGTCGACGGAGCAACGCTGAAGCTCGTGATGAAACCCTCGGACTGGAGGATCTTCGCGAGTGCGATCTTTTGCTTCGACGACGGCATGGGCACTTCATCGTGCATCGCCACATTGGCGTTGCGGATGCGGGTCAGCATGTCTGCGATGGGATCAGTCAACATGGCTGCTCACCAACTTGCCTTGGTCATGCCCGGCACTTCGCCAGCGTGGATCATCTCTCGAAGACACACGCGGCAGAGGCCGAACTTACGGTAAACGGAACGTGCGCGACCACAACGACGGCAGCGGGTATACCCGCGCACTTTGTACTTCGGCGTTGCGGCCGCTTTGTTGATCTGAGACTTCTTAGCCATGGTTCTCGGTGCCCTTCCGTACTACTTCTTCGCCCGGGAGCCACCGCGGACCGGACCACGGCGCTTGACTTTTCTGGGTGCTGCTGCTGCTTCTGCGCCGCGCTTGAACGGAAAGCCGTAGGCGTCGAGCAGAGCCCGGCCATTGGCATCGGTGTGCGCCGTCGTCACGATGGTGATGTCCATGCCGTGGGGGGCATCGATCTTGTCGTAGTCGATCTCCGGAAAGACGATCTGGTCGTTGAGACCGAACGTGTAGTTACCCCGACCATCCCACGAATGTGCGGGAAGGCCGCGGAAGTCACGGATACGAGGAATTGCCACCGCGATCAGACGATCGAGGAACTCCCACATCCGGTCGCCGCGCAACGTCACCTTGCAGCCAATTGCTTGGTTCTCGCGAAGCTTGAACGCCGCGATCGACTTCTTCGACTTAGTGATGATCGGCTTCTGACCGGCGATCTTGGTGAGGTCTGCGACGGCGCCTTCAAGCAGCGATGGCTGCTGAGTTGCCCGTCCGACTCCCATGTTGATCACGATCTTTTCGAACGTCGGGACCTGCATGATGTTCTGGATCCCGAGGGATTCCATCAATGCTGCCTTGACCTCGTCGTTGTACTTCTGCTTGAGGCGAGGCAGCGTGCGGGTTTCAGTTGTCGTACTCATGAGATCACCTCACCGGTGCGCTTGGCGACTCGCACCTTGGTGCCGTCGGCCTGGATCTTGTAGCCGACACGCGTGGGCTTGCCCTTGTGGACGAGCATCACGTTGCTGACGTGGATCGGCATGTCGACATCGATGATGCCGGCCTGCTGATTCTGCTTCTGGGGCTTTTGGTGCTTCTTGGCCGTGTTGACACTGTTGACGACGATTTTCTCGTCCTTGGGCATCGCGCGAATGACTTCGCCCTCTTTGCCTTTGTCCTTACCCGAGATGACGATCACGTGGTCGCCCTTTTGGATTTTCATCACAACACCTCCGGGGCGAGTGAGACGATGCGCATGAACTTCTTGTCGCGCAGTTCACGGCCGACGGGCCCGAAGATTCGGGTCCCACGTGGGGTGAGATCGTCTTTGATGATGACAGCGGCGTTCTCGTCGAAGCGGATGTAGCTGCCGTCGGGACGACGCTTTTCCTTCTTCGTGCGAACGACGACGCACTTGACGACGTCGCCCTTCTTCACACCGGCGCCGGGGATTGCATCCTTGACCGTTGCGACGAAGATGTCGCCGATCGATGCATAGCGGCGGCGAGTGCCACCGAGCACCTTGATGCACAGAACTTCCTTGCCGCCGCTGTTGTCGGCGACCCTGAGTCGAGATTCCTGCTGAATCACTTGGCGCGCTCCAACACTTCGGTGACTCTCCAGCGCTTGCTCTTGCTGGTTGGTCGGGTTTCCATCAGGCGAACGCGGTCGCCGATGTTCACATCGTTGGTCTCGTCGTGTGCGTACAACTTCTTGGTCCGCATCATGAACTTGCCGTACTTCGGATGACGGACCCGCTCGATGACGGCGATGACGGCTGTCTTATCCATCTTGTTGGACACGACGACGCCTTCACGCACCTTGCGCGCGTTGCGCACTTCGGTCGGCTCGGCTGATGTGGTTTCGGTTGAGTTTTCTTCTGGCATGACCTGGCTCATTTCCCGGCCTCAGCGGCAGCGATTTCCTGCTGCCGGATGAGGGTGTTGATGCGGGCGATCTGGCGGCGAGCGTTCTTGATCGCTGCGACGTTCTCCAGTTGCCCCGTTGCGTTGCGGAAGCGCAAGTTGAGCGACTCCTGCTTGGTGGCGCGAAGCTCGTCGACCAAACCGGCCAGATCGAGTTCGCTGAGTTCTTTGTTCTTTGCCTTCTTGTTCTCGGCCATCTCAGATCACCTCTTCACGCGTAATGACGCGTGCCTTGATCGGCAGCTTCTGGACTGCCTTTTCGAGCGCGGCCTTGGCCTGCTCTTCGTTCGGGAAGCTGAGTTCGAACAAGACCCGGCCGGGACGCACGACGGCGACCCAGAATTCGGGGTTGCCCTTGCCCGAGCCCATGCGGGTTTCGGCCGGCTTCTTCGTGACCGGCTTGTCCGGGAACACGCAGATCCAGACCTTGCCACCACGCTTGATCGCTCTGGTCATGGCAATACGGGCTGCCTCGATCTGGCGGGCCGACAGCCAACCGGGCTCGAGAGCCTGGATGCCGTACTCGCCGAAGCTCAGCGACGAACCACCCTTTGTCATTCCTTGCGTGCGGCCGCGGTGCTGCTTGCGGTGCTTGACCTTACGGGGCATCAACATTGGTCAGTCCTCCCCACGGAAGTGCGGGGCTTCGTGCCCGGCATTGGTTCTGCGAGCGATCTGCTCTTCCTCGTCGAGCAACTTCTCGAACTCCGGATCGGCTTCTTTCAACAATGGCGTAGCGTCGATCGCTGCTTCATCGACGTTCTTGCGACCGGCCGAAGAAACGACCTTGCGCGGCGCACCGGAGGTTTCTCCAACGGCCATTGCGGCTTCGCGGATGATCTTGTCGTCGTTCTGAGGCTTGTAGGGCAAGATGTCACCCTTGTAGATCCAGACCTTGACGCCGACGCGGCCGCTCGTCGTCTTGGCTTCGCGGAAGCCGTAATCGATGTCGGCGCGCAACGTGTGCAGCGGCACCCGACCCTCGCGGTACCACTCGGTGCGACTCATCTCGGCACCGCCGAGGCGGCCCGAACACTGCACCCGAATGCCGAGGGCACCCGCTTTCTGGGCGTTCTGAACAGCGCGCTTCATCGCTCGCCGGAATGCAATCCGGTTGATCAATTGGTCGGCAACGCCTTGGGCGATCAGTGCTGCATCGAGTTCCGGAGACTTGATCTCGACGATGTTGAGCTGAACCTTTGGATTGCCGGTGATCTGGGTGAGCAGCGAGCGGAGTTCGTCGGCCTGGGCGCCACGGCGACCAATGACGATGCCGGGACGGGCGGTGTGAATGTCCACCCGAACCTTGTCACGGGTGCGCTCGATCTCGATCCGACTGATTGCTGCGGTCTCGAGCTTGGTCATGATCGCGCGACGGATCTTCCAGTCCTCGGTGAGGTACTCCTTGTAGTCGCGCTCGCTGAACCAGCGGCTCTTCCAGTCAGTCGTGATTCCGAGACGGAAGCCGTAGGGATTGATCTTTTGGCCCATGTCAGTTGTTCTCCTCGTCCGCTTCTGCGGCGTCGGCTTCCGTGGCATCGGCGTCGGCCGAATCACCTGTCGGATTGGTACCCGGAGCGCTGAAGCCGGCGGCCTCTGCGTTCTCGACGGTGTCGAAGTACACCTCGGCTTTGGTGATGCCGTAATAACGGGTGTCCGGTTCGTGGTAGAGCATCGAATCGGCGTTGCCCTTGATCTCGAAGCCGTCAGGCGCCGAGCCGTCGGCGGCTGGCAGCATGCTGCCGGTCCACTCGCCAGCAACAGCTTCGCCAACTTCGGCGTCGGTCATCTCGACCTCGTCGGTCACGGTTGCATCGCTGGCGTCGCCGGATTTGAGGCCGGCGGCACGATCACGGCTGCGGGCAACGCGCTCGCGGCGTGCTGCGGTGCTGGTGGTTGCGCCACGACGACGGCCGGCAGCGGTGTTGTTGGCTTCCTTGGCCTGCAACACGCCGAGACGCAGATCGTCGAGGCGATCGACCACGATCGTGATGTGGCAGGTGCGCTTGTTGATCCGCGTGCCGCGGCCACGAGCACGGGCCGCGAAGCGGCGAAGGGTGGGACCCTCGTCGGCGAAGCAAGCCTTGACGAACAGTTCCTCAGGATCCTGTTCGTCGTTGTGCTGAGCATTGGCAACGGCGCTGGCGAGCACCTTGCGGATCGTGACTGCAATTCCCTTGTCGGTGAACTGCAACACTTCGTCGGCTTGCTTGACCGGCAGGTCGCGGATGATGTTGAGCACCAAGCGGGCCTTGCTGGCCGAACTGCGGATGTAGAGGGCAGATG
>JANOQU010000135.1:0-7244 GCA_031422355.1 Actinomycetes bacterium | reverse complement strand
GTTGACGGCCGACACGTAGTCGTGCAGCGCGCCAAGATGGAGCACGTCGGTGACCCCGTGGTCCTCGGCTTCGGTCAACCCGGCACTCGGCGCAAGGTGCGCCAAGCCGAGCTCGTAGCGGTGCTCGGTCAGCAGCGGCGGATGGTTGCGAATCGCAGTGTTCAGGGCGAGATCCTGGTGGTAGGTCATATGGAACAGCAGCCAGGCGATCGACGGCCCGGAACCCTCTGGCTCGGACCCGTCGTGGTCGCCGGAGCGCCACAAGTCGGCTGGAACGTGCTTGACGATCGCACTGTCGAAGCGGCCAATGACGAACGCGTGATCGCGCCGGATCCAGTCTCGTAGGTCCACGCTCGAAACTCTGTCACACACAGTCGGGCTGCCATAGCCTGCGGACATGAAAGTCGACGCTGCGGCGATCTCACATCGGCGGGCAGTGAGATGATCGGCACGATCGGTGATGTTGTCGAAGACATCGTCGTGCGGCTCGCCGGTCCGGTGAACACGGCGGCAGACACCGAGGCAACGATGGTGCGTCGGCGCGGCGGCAGCGCCGCGAACGTGGCGGTCAGCGTCGCGCGTGCCGGTCATCCGGTGCGCTTCATCGGCCAGGTCGGCGACGACACCCACGGCGCCGCGCTGTTGGAGACGCTGCGCGACGAGGGTGTGGACGTTGTCGCACGCCAGAGTGGCCGCACCGGCACGATCGTTGTGCTCCTGGACCATCTCGGTGAGCGAACGATGCTGACCGATCGCGGTGCGGCGACGCTGCTCGATCACCCGGATAGGCGCTGGCTGGATGGTCTGACGACGCTGCATGTTCCGGTCTACTCGTTGGTGGTCGAGCCATTGGCGCGGACCACTGCCACGCTCATTGGGTGGGCCCACGAGCAAGGGATCACCGTCACAATCGACGCGTCGTCATCGTCGGTGATCCACTCCTACGGGGTGCAACGAATCGCGAACTTGTTGAGCGAACTTCGGCCGTCGGTTCTGCTCTGCAACGAGATCGAGGCCGTCGCCCTTGGCGAGACGATTCAGCCTGCAGGAATTGGCGCCCGCGTCACCGTGGTCAAGCGTGGGCCAGCGCCGGCCATCGTGTTGCAGCCGGGGCTGGACCCGGTCGAGGTTCCGGCGCTCGTCGTTCACGACGTGCGCGACACCACCGGCGCAGGCGATGCGTTCGCAGCCGGATTCCTGGTCGCGCTCGCGGCCGGATCGTCGCCGATGGCCGCGGCGTCGTTCGGTCATCAAAGTGCGGCGCGCGCGATCCGAGCGGCATCAGGATTGACGTGAGGCGCGCCGCTGCTGGTTCCCACGCTGTCATCAGATGTCGGGCAGACGCCGACATCTGATGACAGCGTTCGGTACAGAGCCCGCCGACCGTGATCACATGACGACTGTCGTACCCCTCTGCCATGGTGTCGGCATGACTTGGCAAATGACCGCAGATTCGGCGCTACACTCGCCCGGTCATATTCACCCTGCCCCAATTGCGGGGCCCCGTGTCGCTGTAGGAAGCGTCCGGGTCCGAAGGGAGGTTCCACACGCATGCAGCGTGCTTACGAATTCATGATCATCCTCGATGGTGATCTCGACGATGCGGCCGCACAGGTCTGGGTGAAGTCGGTCTCCGACAGCATCACCAAGGCTGGCGGCACGATCCACGGCAAGCCCGATTGGTGGGGTCGTCGCCAGTACGCCTACCCGATCAACAAGAAGGAACACGGCTACTACGCCGTCTTCAATCTGTTGGCCCCGGGCGGCGCACTCGACGACTTCGAGCGTCAGCTCCGTCTTGCGGACGATGTCGTCCGTCACAAGCTCCTTCGCCTTCCCGATGCCGAGGCCGAGCGCCGCGGCATGGTGGTAGGCGCCGCGGCCTGACCTGGCCGCCGTACCGATTGGGGAATCACCATGGCAGATAGCACCGTCACAATTACCGGCACCTTGACCCGTGATCCGGAACTTCGCTTCACACAGGGTGGACGCGGCGTGGCAACGCTCGGCGTCGCCGTCAACTACCGATACCAACGCAACAACGAATGGGTCGAAGAAGCCTCCTTCTTCAACGTGACCGCATGGGCATCGCTTGGAGAGAACGCTGCGGCGTCGCTCACCAAGGGCATGCGCGTCATCGTCAGCGGACGGCTGCAACAGCGGTCCTACGAAACCCAGCAGGGCGAGAAGCGCAGCGTCGTCGAGATCATCGCCGACGAGATCGGACCCAGCCTTCGTTGGGCAACCGCTCAGGTCGAAAAGACCCAGCGCAGCGATAGCGGCGGTCAAGGCGGTGGCGGTGGTAGCAACCAGGGTGGCTATTCCGGCGGTAACTCCGGTGGTGGCAACCAGGGCGGCAATCCGGCAGGTGCAAACCGTGGCCCCGATCCCGTATACGGCGACGAAGAACCATTCTGAGCAAGGCCCCGAGGGTCTGAGCAAGTTCTGAAAATTTCGAGAAATTGGACAAGAGATGACAAGCAAAAAGAACAAAGCGCGGGCACCCCGCGAGACCAACCCGAAGAAGTTCAAGAAGAAGACGAGCGTCCTTGTCACTGACAAGATCGACTACGTCGACTACAAGGACGTCAACCTTCTGAGCCGCTTCGTGAGCGACCGCTCCAAGATTCGCAACCGCCGCGTCACGGGTAACTCCGTGCAGCAGCAGCGCGACATCGCCAACGCGATCAAGAACTCACGCGAGATGGCACTGTTGCCGTACACCAAGCGTGTCTCCAACACCCGCCCCGGCCGCCCGCCACGCGACGGAGAGCGTGGCCCACGCCGCGATGCCGCCGAGCGCACCGACGAAGTGACCGAGGGTGCAGCAGAGGGCAACGAAGACGACGCAAGTGTTGACACCGACACCGAAGACTCGGAGGCCTGAGATGAAGATCATTCTCCGCGCCGACCACAAGAGCCTCGGCAAGCGTGGCGACATTGTCGAAGTGGCCGATGGCCATGCCCGCAACCACCTGCTGCCCCACGGTCTGGCAATGGTCGCGACCGATGGTGCCGTCAATCAGGCTGGCTCGATGCGTCGTGCCCGCGACCTGCGTGACGCAGCCGACCGCGACAGCGCCCAGACGATTGCCAAGACCCTCGTGGCCAAGGTCATCCGGATCACGGCCAAGTCCGGCGCCGGCGACCGTCTGTACGGCTCGGTCACTGCATCCGACGTCGCAACCGCCGTCCACGAGCAGGCCAGCATCGACCTCGACCGACGCAAGTTGATCATGCCGGAGTCGATCAAGACTCTCGGCGAGTACAGCGTCACCGCCAAGTTGCACAGCGATGTCGAGTTCCCATTCACGATCGAGGTCGTCAAGGCGTAATCGCCTTCGATCCGGTCACCCACGCAACACAAGCAGTCACGTCACGCGCTGCCCCGTCGATCCGTCGGCGGGGCAGCGGTGCGTCTCGGACCCATTCTCCATGCGTCCATCCACATGTCCACAGCGATCCACAGCCTTCCCACAGCTATGTCACAGGCTTATGGGACTATCGATCCACAGCCGACTTGAGGGAAGGTGAACGGCACATGTCACAGTTCGACAACTCGCGCGATCGACCGCGCCCCGTTCGCCGCGGCGATGGCCGGGTTCCGCCGCACAACCTGAACGCAGAAGAGTCTCTGCTCGGCGCGCTCTTGCTGTCGCGCGACGCGGTCGGCACCGTCGCCGAGATGAATCTGTCGGTGTCGGACTTCTACAAGCCGGCCCACCAGTACGTCTACGACGCAATTCGTGGCCTCAATGCCACGGGCAACCCGATCGACGCAGTCACAGTTGCCGACGAGATTCGTCGCGCCGGGCTGCTCGACGAAATCGGTGGCGCCGAGATGCTGCTGGAACTGCAGAACGCGACACCAGCGATCAGCAATGTCGCGCGCTACGCCAAGATCGTCCAGGACACCGCAGTCCTGCGCCGCCTGATCGGTGTCGCATCAGAGATCGCCGAACTGGCCTACAACGAACCCGACGACGTCGCAAAGGCCCTCGACGAAGCCGAGACCAAGGTTTTCGAAGTGGCCGAGGACCGGGTCGTGGACTCAGTCAAACCCCTTGGTGACCTGATGCCGCTGGCGATGGATGCATTGCAGGAGACCTACGAGAAGGGCAACACGATCACCGGTCTTGCGACCGGATACCTCGACCTCGACGAACTGCTGTCGGGCCTGCAGCCGAGCACGCTCAACATCGTCGGCGCTCGACCCGCAATGGGCAAGTGCGTAGCCTGGGACACCCCAATGGTCTGCCCCGACACCGGCGCAGTGCGTACGGCACAGGAGTGGTATCGGCTTGGTGTTGCCGGCCACGCCGTGCGGTGTATCACCCTCGATGGTGCCGCCAAGGTGGTGGCCGCCCCGTTCGCTCAGTTCTACGACGATGGCCCGAAGGAAGTCTTCGAAGTCGCTACTCGCTCTGGGCGTTCCGTTCGGATCACGGCCGCCCATCCGTTGCTGACCGGTGCTGGATGGAAGCCGCTCGAAGAAATCGTTGTCGGCGATTCCATTGCCGTCCCCACCGCGGTTGCTGCGTTCGGACGAGATGAGTTGGACGACGACGAACTGGCTGAACTGGCTGATCGAGCGGAGGAACTGGGCGGGGTACTGCCCGAGATCTTCACCCTCACCCGGCCCTGCGTCGAACGGTTCCTGGACCTGCTCGGGGTCTTCAACGGCTGCTACGTCACAACGTGCGAGCAACTCAGCATCGATGTGGCTCACCTTCTTCTCCGGTTGGGTCGGCATCCGCACCGAAGCTCCCGATTCGGCCACACGCGCCTCTCGGGTGGAATCGCAACCTTCGAGATCACTCCCTTCGTCGTCGACACGTTGCCGCTCGAGGTCTGGGACGACGTCGCCAAGGAAAAGGGTGATCTCGGCTGGAACGAGATCAACCGGATAGCCGGGCAATCTGCGCTGTTGCACTGGCATCCGTACCGCAAGCGGCCGCGTCGCGAGACCATCGAAATTCTGGCCGAAGCACTCGACAGCGACGTACTGCGCTGGTGGGCCTCACCCGACGTTGTGTGGGACGAGGTCGTGGAGATCACGTCGTGTGGCGTGCAACAGGTCTACGACTTCAACGTGCCCGGCACGCACAACTTCGTCGCCGCAGACATCTTCGTCCACAACACTGCGTTCGGCCTGGGTATGGCCGTCCACGCCGCTCAGACGGCACGGGTGCCGGTGCTGGTGTTCTCGCTCGAAATGGGCCACGCCGAACTCACCCAGAGAATCCTGAGCATGGAGTCGAGGGTTGATTCGTCCAAGCTGCGTAGCGGTCGGCTGACCGAGGCGGACTGGACCAAGCTCGGCCGGGCGGTCGGCCGGTTGGAAGTGCCGCTCTACCTCGACGACAACCCCCGGGTCACGGTGATGGAGATTCGGGCGAAGGCCCGCCGGTTGAAAGCCCGCGATGGTCTCGGCCTGATCGTGATCGACTATCTGCAACTGATGAGTGGCACCGGCAGCGAGAACCGCCAGCTCGAAGTGAGCGAGATCAGCCGTGGCCTGAAGGTGCTCGCCCGTGAGTTGCAGATCCCGATCGTCGCCCTCAGCCAGCTGTCGAGAAACCTGGAGAGCCGCGCCGACAAGCGACCGATGCTGGCCGACCTTCGTGAATCTGGCTCACTCGAGCAAGACGCAGACGTCGTGATGTTCCTCTACCGCGACGAGGTCTACAACGCAGAGTCACCCGACAAGGGATCGGCCGAGATCATCATCGCCAAGCACCGCTCCGGCCCGATCGGTGTCCGCCGTGTCGCCTTCCTCGGCCAGTACACCAAGTTTGAGAGCGCCGCCCGCAACGTCTGATTGCACGCAGTGCGGATCTGTGCCAACGCCGCCGGCAGCGGCAGCGGCAACCAGCTCTCAGACGGGGCTCAGGTTGCTGACGTCGGCAACGAGGTCGACCGAGCGGAGCCGGGCTTGCACGGTGGGGGCGGAGTGGACCACCATCAGTTCGTCGGCGTCGGCGTGGATTGCGAAGTCGTCGAGGTATTCCTTGACAGTGTCGGGTGCGCCAACGGCGGTGTAGTGCATCATCTGGGCGATCTGTCGGCCCTGGGGCGACGCAAGGATGGAATCGGCTTCTGCGTCGGAGAACTCTCGCTCGCCGCCGAGAAAGCGCGACACCCGGAACCGGCTGACCATTCGATGCATCTCGGCCGCTTCGGCGTCGGTCGCAGCGGTTGTCACGTTGACACCCGCGATCACATATGGCTGGTCCAATTGCGCCGACGGCTGGAAGTCCCGGCGATATCGGGCCACGGCGTCTTGCAGCGCGCCTGGCGAGAAGTGCGAGGCGAACGCGTACGGCAAGCCAAGCGCCGCGGCCAGACTGGCGCCAAAGAGCGACGAACCAAGAATGTAGAGCGGGATGCACGTGCCCTTGCCCGGTGTGGCGTGCACCCCCGAGATCATGGTCTGGCCTGATAGGTAGCCCTGCAACTCGACGACGTCTTGCGGAAAGCTGTCCGACGCCATCGGGTCACGGCGCATCGCTCGCATCGTGGCCTGATCGCTGCCGGGTGCGCGCCCGAGCCCGAGGTCGATTCGGCCGGGGTGCAATGTTTCCAGGGTGCCGAACTGCTCTGCGATCAGCAGCGGTGCGTGGTTTGGCAGCATGATTCCGCCGGCACCGAGACGGATCGATGTGGTCTGCGAGGCCACATGGGCGATCAAAACGCTGGTCGCGGACGACGCGATGGACGACATGTTGTGATGCTCGGCGTACCAGATTCGGCGGTATCCCCGTTCCTCGGCCAGTTGGGCCACTGCCACCGTTGCGTCGAGGGCCTCCCTCACGGACTCGCCCTTGCCGACGATCGCCAGATCGAGGATGGAAAGCGGAACGTTCGTGCGGGATGCCATGCTTCAGTCAACCAACGATCGGCGCTCAGTATTCACGGATGGGTTTGCGTAGCGCTCAGTATTCACGGGCCGCCATCATCAGACAGGCACCGCTGGCTGAATGGGTGCGATCACCAGATCGTGCGGCAGGGGATCGGCACTTCCCGAGCGACCAGGGTTTGCAAGTGATCGACATAATGATCCGCCACAGCACGTGCCTGATCGAGCTTGCCGAGCCGGACCTTGGTCGATATCTCCCACGCCGACGCCGCCGACACAAGCAATGTGTTCGAACTATCGGCGATGATTTCACGCGCTGCTGAGCTCAATTGCGATGGGTCTGTCAGTGCCCACCGGAAGCCGATCTTGGTCAGACACCAGCCGG
>JANOQU010000134.1:0-6432 GCA_031422355.1 Actinomycetes bacterium | reverse complement strand
TTGTTGTTGTTGTTGCGACAAGCGCGATGGTTGCCGGGGACACGACGACTGAGGCAGGTGACGTAGCGGAGCCGTTCGCCTGGCTGCCGCTCGGCGCAGCGTCGAGGACGGCTGATCGGGCGTCGTTTGCGCCGTTGTTTGCACAACCAACGCTGGCACTTCCCGAGATGACGGCGCCGACAACGAGTGCGCGAAGCCCCTTCCCGTTCATGCCGTTACCATAGTTGCATTCTCGCTGTATGCACATCCTGGCGTTGGTGGAGGACTCCCCAATTCATCGCAGTCGGGATGATGAACAGATTCGAGTCATGTCTATGTGTACATCAGTACATGTCGCAACTCTGTGACCGTCGCTAAGTTTGCTTCCGGCAGCGAGATGAGCGAGGGGATTGGTGAACGGTGTCACGACCGACATGTTGGTTCGGCGTGGCACCGACTGGGGAGTTCTCCCCATCTCCGAGCGCATCATGATGAATCAGAATGCCCAGGTGGAACCTGCATCGTCAACGCTGACTCGTGACCATCTCACGCTTCGATGGGGCGCGGTCACCGACACCGGAAAGGTTCGTCGCCTGAATGAGGACGCGATGCTCGCCGCGCCGGGCGTGTTCGTCGTTGCGGATGGCATGGGCGGTCATGCAGCAGGCGACGTGGCCAGCAGGCTCACGATTGAGGCATTTGCAGAGATCGTGACGGGCGGGGCGCTCGAATTATCGGTGATTGCAGAGGTCGTCAGCGATGCCAATCAGCGGGTGCGTGAGTTCGCCGGCGAACACGCCCATGAGGGCATGGGGGCGACGTTGGTCGGCGTGTTGCTGGTCGACAACGCCGGTGAGGACTCGCTCGTTGTGTTCAATGTCGGCGACGCACGCTGCTATGTCTTCGGCAATGGGAAGCTTTCACAACTGACAAGTGATCATTCGCTCGTTCAGGAGATGGTCGACCAGGGTGAAATCCATGCGTCGCAGGCGCGATCACACCCACAGCGCAATGTTGTCACTCGCGCGATCGGAATCGACCCAAGTGTTGCCGCTGATTTCGTGATCGCGCCGAGCACTGGTTCGATCACTTTGCTGCTGTGCTCGGATGGTGTTCATGGCGAACTCTCCGACGATCGGATCGCGGAACTCCTCGGACGTTCCGACGATCCACAGTTGACTGCAGTGGCGATTATCGATGCGGTCCTTGAAGGGCGGGCAGCCGACAACGCAACTGCGGTGGTCATTCATGTGAGTCGCCGGCATCGCTCCGCTGGAGTCGGTTCGCATGATGAGATCGAGGTCACCGGGCCGCGGCCCAACACAGCTGGAATTGAGACTACGTGGCCCAAGCCCGTCCGGATGCCGACCGCATCGGTGCCGGCAATTCAGCCCCCGCCTGTTAACGACGAAGTGACGCAACTGGACGAAGAATCGTTGCCGGACGTCGGAGGCGGATTGATCGATGTCGTTCCAGACTCGCCAGTTGCAGCCCAGACTTCTGGGCCGAACACCCTGATCGACATCGTTCCCCGATGAGTGACGACGCAAAGTCCGCCGAGCATGGCGAACCCGAAGCCGAGGCCGTGCCAGCGAACACATCGTTTCGCGTGGGGCGTGGGATTGGCCTCGTTTCGGCGAACACGATGGCGCTACTCGAGCCGTCCAACGGTTCGCTCGGAGAGGCGATGTGGGCGCTGGTTGGCCGTGGCGCAGACGTCGACGACTTGCTCGAAGCGTTGTCCGCTACGGGCTTGCGCTCACTGGGGGCGTTCGCGATGGCTCAGTTCGAAGATGACGGCGTTCGAGTCGTGGTAAGAGGGGACGCGGTGGCCGAGATGCAAGTCGGCAGCGAGTCCCTGATCGTGACCGCAGCGGGCGTTCGAACCTGGGTCGAGGAAGTTCGCAACGGTGTCTCTGCCGTCGTCTTGCGATTCGGCGCTCCCGCCGAGAATTCGTTGCCATTTCGGCTGTCCGAGGGAATCGTGCCAGCTGACCTTCTCATGCGTGGCCCCTCGACTCAGGTCGACCTGCTCGACGCGGACTTGACATGGCTTGAAGATTTCGACCCGGACGAGGTCGCTGTGGGCGCTAGCACAACGCCAGCTTCAACGATCGTTTTTCCAAGTGGAACACCGGGTGCGGCAGGAGAAGTTTTTCTCGATGAACCGAAGGACCCGAACCAAACCTTTGCGGCCCGCGAATTCGAAGGTCGCAGAGCAACCACCACCGAGCCGCCTCAGCAGGTCGACCCGCCGCAGACGCCAGTGGCCCTAGAGCCACCGGCGTTTCAACCCGTCGCTCTGTCCGCAGAGCCCATGCCGCCCCCCGTTGTGCCGACTGCACCAGATGACTATGACTTCGATGAAATCTTCGGTCGTACGGTGGCTCGCTCTGTCCAAGGTGCTGCGGTTGTGCCAGTGTCCGACGAGGTTCCGTCAGATCAATCTGGCGAGGTCGTCCGTCCTGCGCCCACAGCGTACTCGAGCGGTATCGAGCAGTCGGTTCTGCCGCCCGTTTCAGCGACCATTTCACCGATGCCACCGTCATCGATGATTCAGGGTGTGCCCAGCTCCGGACTCGCCGGTCAGGTGGGATCTGCGCAGCCACCGCAGGGTGATCATGACGGCCACACCATCTCAAAGGCCCAATTGCAGGCGATGCGGGCTGGTCAACCCAGCGGACCAAGCGGTCAACAGCCGTCGATGGGCGGACCGAACGTCCAGGCCGTGGTCTGCGCAAGCGGTCACGGGAATCCGCCTCACCTTGGGGTATGTCGGCTCTGCGCGGCGCCGCTCGCTGGCGAGCCGGTCCTGATCGCCCGCCCCAGCCTCGGCGTCTTGCGGTTCAGTGGCGGCCAGGTGGTCGCGCTCGACCGGCCGGTGCTGATCGGTCGGAATCCCAAACTGGAAGCTCGGATGCCAAGCGAAATGCCCTTCCTGCTGAAATTGGATGTCGGTCAAGGACTTTCGCGGACCCATGCGACCATTCGCCTGGAGGGTTGGCAAGTCCTGATCGAAGATTTGAACTCGGCCAATGGCACGGTCGTGACCTCTCCTGGAATGGCACCCCGACGTTTGCACGCAGGTGAACCACTGCTGCTCGAGCCAGGTGCGACCATTGATTTCGGCGGCGAAGTGTTCGCCACGTATGGGACTGAGTGACACGTGCAACGCAGTGACAAGGACGTGTAATGGCACGACGTGAATCATCGCCGCCCCCGGCGATCGACGGGTTTACCCCGATCCGGCTGATCGGCGTCGGCGGATACGCCGATGTCTTTCTGTATCAGCAGCATCGACCTTCGCGGCAGGTTGCAATTAAAGTTCTGATCGCCGACGCCGTGGGTAGCGAGCAACAGAGGCGTCAGTTCACATCCGAGGCAGATTCGATGGCCCGGGTTTCGACCCATCCATACATCGTCCCGGTGTTCCAAGCCGACATTGCTTCAGATGGCCGTCCGTACATCGTGATGGAGTTCTATCCAGGGTCGAACTTCCTGGAGCGGGTACGCAGCGAGCAGTTCTCCGTTGCCGAGGTTTTGCGAACAGGTGTTCACATCGCCAGCGCCGTCGAAACGGCTCATCGGGCCGGAATCCTCCACCGAGACCTCAAGCCGGCGAACATCCTGACGAGCGAGTTCGGTCGGGCCGGTCTCACCGACTTCGGAATCGCTGCGCCTGATGATCAGATTGGCGAAGAAGCCGAGGGATTGTCGATTCCGTGGGCTCCGCCAGAGGCTTTCGGGACTGTGCGGCTCGATGAACGTGCTGACATCTATTCCCTCGCCGCGACGGTGTATCACCTCCTCGCTGGACGTTCACCGTTCGAAATGGCTGGCGTTTCCAGCTCTCCACTGGAGCTGATGAATCGGATCGAACGGATGCCGCTGGCGCCCACGGGCCGGCCCGATGTGCCGCAGTCACTGGAGCGGGTGCTTGCCCAGGCAATGGCCAAGAACCCCGCCCATCGACCAGCATCGGCTGCGGAGTTCGGTCGGCTCCTGCAGGGCGTCGAGGCGGAGATGCGGCTTGCTGTCACACAGCTCGAGCTCGCCGGCGAGTCGCGTTCGACCATCCGACCGATCGATGAATCTGCGGACAACGACGACTCGACCCGGATTCGCAGTGTTGTCTCGATTGCTCCGGAACGGCCAACACCTCAGATCACGTCGGTCCCACCAGCGGGAGCTGCTCCGACCGGATTTGCGCCGATGCCAGAGCGAAGACGCGAAGGCTTTCTGGCCGAGCCGGAGGTCGAAAGCACGCAGCATCGTCCACCTGCGGTCGCGTCCCCCGCACCCCAAGCCGAATCCGCTACTCGTTCACCTCTCGTCTTGGCCGGAATTGGTGTCGCCGTCGCCGTGGTGATCGCCGTCATCGCCATCATCTCGCTTCGCGGCGGTGAAGAAACCGAACAGCAACCCGAAGATGATGTCGAGTTCGTCAACGATGGCGAGCAGGGCGGCACGATTGTGATCGCCATTGCGCCCGACGTCGTCCAGAACCTGGTTGCTCTCGCCAACGGCGATGGAACGTTCAGCTTCAGCTGGGCACCGCCGACTGATGCCCCGGACACAGTGTCATATCAGGTGACCGAGCTCGCGACCGTTGATCGAGCCAGGACGCCGAACCCGGTGCAAACGGCACCCGAGTTCGTCTCCAGCGTGCCCTGTATAGAAGTCAGCGCGATCGTCGGAAACCTACCGTCGTCACCCTCGCCGATCTGCGCTTCGTGACTCACGTCTGCGGGCGTGTACCTGGGGACATGTGCCCACGGGAGTTATGGGCCGCCAACGAAATCCCTATCGTCGCCGGTGGGATGAATGATCGGAAAGTAGGCACACTTCGGTTCGGCGAGAGCCACTTCGGCCATTCGGGGCCGCCGCGATGAGGCTGCCATCATTCGGGTTGGGCGGCCGGTCGCGGATGCTGGCGAACCTGAGTGTGGTCAGTGTTGCGTCGGCGGCGTTCTTGGTTGTGGCGACGAACGCCGATGGTTACAAGGCCACGAACGTGGACTTGAACGATGGCACGGTCTGGGTCACGAATGTCAAGGAGGGCATGGTCGGCCGGTTGAACGTGCGCACCGACGAACTCGACTTTGCTTTGAGTGCTCTGAACGGTCCGGAAGTCGTTCAAGAGGCTCGCAGCGTCCTGGTTGGCGATGCCGCCGGCGTGCAAACGGTGGATGTTCGAACCGGCGCCTACGAGCCACCGAAGAATGCGATTCCGCTTGTCAACTATCAGATCGGTGGCGGCAAGGCAGCGCTGTTGGATCCTGCGTCCGGCAAATTGTGGACCGGCCGATCCCAGACGCTGGTCGCCCCGGAATATCCGAAGAAGGCGTCGGGACAGGTTCCGGTCGGCAGCGAGTTGGTCGTCACGACGACCGGGCGGATCTTGATCGTCGATCCGACTGCAGGCGTGTGGTTCGAAGTCGAGACCGATGCTGCCGGTCAGCCAGTGTCTCCAGTGGCGGTCGACGGGTCGGTGACCGACGGTTCATCGGTGAACACAACCGCAGACACGGTCGCAGCCGTCGTCGATGGCACGGTGCCGGATACGGCGGTACCAATCGAGCCAGCCATCGTCAACGTGTTGGAGAACGAGGTTGGCGAGGACGATACGTTCAGTGCGGTCGGCGACGATCTTGTCTTCTTGAGTTCCGCTGGCGAGGTTTTCGGCCCTGAAGGTGAGAAGGCGCAGATCCCGGGCGAGGTCTTTGCCCTGCAGTCACCTGGTCCAAAGTCGGGAAAGGTGCTTGTCGCGAGCGATGAAGGGCTGTACGCAGTCGAGATCGGGTCGGATTCGGTCGAGCAACTCAGCGATCAGACGGGAGTGCCCGCTCCGCCCGCACGGGTCGCTTCGTGTGCGTACGGGGCGTGGGCTGCGCTGGTGTCGACGTTCTTCAAGAAATGCGGAGGTGACGAGGCGCGCGAGAATGTCGTGATCGAGGGCGCAACGGCCGACGATCATCTGGTGTTCCGCGTCAATCAGAACAACGTGGCGATCAACTCGACCGGCAATGGCGGGATTTGGGCGGAACATGACGGTCGGCTGGTGTCCGTGGGCAATTGGGGGGACCTGCAGGGCGAGCAGGCCAATGACGATTCGACCGACACCGGCAATGTCGGTGAGCAGGAAGCCGAACGCGTGTGTGCCGATGATCCGCAACCGCCAACGGCGACGGAGGACCCGGCTATCGGTATTCGTGCAAACGCGACGATCTTCGATGTACTCGGAAACGACAGCGACCCGAACTGTGAGCCGATTGCGGTTGCGACGTTGGAAGCATCGCCCGAGACGCCGGGCCAGGTTTTCATCGTCGACAACGGCCAGCATGTGATGTTCGCCCCATCGGTGGAACTGCGTGACGGTCTGGTCGACCTGCCGGTGTCGTTCACGTTCGCGTACTCCATCGCAGATTCGGCGAACATGACCTCAGCGCCAGT
>JANOQU010000133.1:0-9046 GCA_031422355.1 Actinomycetes bacterium | reverse complement strand
CGTCACGGACCGACTTTGGGACTGTGATCTGACCTTTCGAGCTCATCTTCGCGGCGATCTCCATCACATCTCCTTACTCATAGCTGCATGTAAGGATAACGCACCAGTGGTCAGAATCTCTGCATCACGGCAGTTCGGCTCGGGCCGGTGCAGTCACACGGCGACGATCTCGACGAGGCCTTCGAGTGCTTGGAAGTCGTCCGGGTTGCGTGTGTAGAGCGGGAGCCCTTTCGAACAGGCCACCGCGGCGATCAGCAGGTCGACGGCTCGGGCGCCACGCGCCTTGCGGCCAGCGGCGATGACCGACGCGTACACGCGGCCGTACGCGCGAGATGCCTCGGCGTCGAAAGGCAGCGGGTCAAACACGGCCTCTGCTCGCTGGAGCCGGTCCTGACGTCGCGCTCGTTCGTCTGCTTCCTTCGTGGCGTGCGGGCCAGCAGCGAGCTCGGCCATGGTGATGGCGCAGACTGCGGACTCGATCGGGAGCAGGCTTGGGTCGAGACGCTCGAGGTCGATGACCACCGACGTATCGAGCAGCCCTTGGGCTCGCCGCTGATCAGCCACGCGGGGTCGTGTCTTGGTCGACGCCGGCGTCCACGTCATCGCGGAAACGGCGAGCGTCGAGGGAGGGTGCGTGTCGGAACATGGCGAGGACCGTGTCGGTGGACACGAAGCGATGACGTCGCAGCGGAGTGAGTTCACCGACGGGCGTGCCGTTGCGCGTCACGATGAACGACTCGCCCTGATCAAGGGAACGCATGATCTCACCACTGTCGTTGCGGAGCTCGCGTTGAGTGATCGTTCGAC
This sequence comes from Actinomycetes bacterium, assembly GCA_031422355.1. Taxonomy (GTDB): domain Bacteria; phylum Actinomycetota; class Acidimicrobiia; order Acidimicrobiales; family Ilumatobacteraceae; genus WLMZ01. Next base: position 8,239 of record JANOQU010000133.1, on the reverse strand, counting down.
TCATGACGACACCGTAGCACTACGTGCTACGAAGCCGGTCACGATGACGACTTCGGGAACTGACAGTGAGGCGGCAGAGCGCCGTCGTCAGTAGCCCGGGTCGCTGGGCCAGTTCGGTTGGAAGAGGTGCCACTGTTCGGGGGCTCGACGAATGAGGAATTCCAACTCCGAAGCGAGCAGTTGGGTGACCCTGGCCACGTCTTCGCGAAAGGTTCCGCGACGCTCGGCCGGCACCGGTGGGCGAACGACCGCGTGATGACCGTTGTAGCGATCGGTGAAGTACACCGCGGCGGGCACGATCGGGGCCCCGGTGCGGATACCGAGCATCGCTGGGCCGGCAGGAAGCGTCGTCTGCTCGCCGAAGAACTGAACAGGGATGCCATTCCGGTCGATGTCGCGGTCGCAGAGCAGGCACACGGCCTGGTTCTCCTTGAGCGCCCGCGAGATCGCCGGCGCCGCCTTGGGGCCGAGCGGGACGACGGTCATGCCCAATTTGGCACGAAGGTCTGCGAACCATTCGAACAGCTCTGCTGGTTCGATGGCCTCGACGACAACGGTCATCTTGTGGCCCTGTTCGACCAGCCAACGCCCGGCCCACTCCCATCCTCCGAGATGAGGAAGGGCCAGAATGACACCGGTTCCGGCATCGAGAGCGTCTGTCACATGGTGGAAACCATCGAGCGTGAAGGCTCGATCGACCGTCTTTGCCGAGAGATTAGGCAACCGGAAGCTCTCGACGTAGTACCGGGCGTAGGAATCGAACGCACCCTGTACCGCCCGCCGCAACGCAAGCCCACTGAGCTTGGGATCGACCCGCTTGATGTGGCGCTCGATCATGCTCCGTTTGTCGCGCATCCCTGCGGCAAAAGTCAGCCCCATCATCTGGGCCGCTCCACCAGCCAAGGGACCGGGAAGCGCTCTGGCTGCCAACGATCCGAACTTGTAACCGTTGACGGTGACGCTCTCGGTGAACTGGTCGCGGAAGGACTTCGGACGTTCAGGCATTGGGTCGACGGTGTCTACGGGTTCGGCCGGCGGCGCGGGACCCTAGTTGGTAGCCGGTCGGCGTAGGCCTTACGTCGAGTCTGACGACGAATCCGGCGGACTTCCATCTTTGCGGCAGTTCGCGGCGTGACTGCCGCCTGTTTCCAGACCTTGATGAACCGTTGCACGGCAGTCACGGCGCAAAGCACCAGCATGATCCACAAGATCGGCAACAAGATGACGTGAACAAGCAGACCGAGCAGCAGCAGGATGATCCGCTCGGCGCGTTCCATCAGGCCACCCTTGGCATCCAAGCCAAGCGATTCGGCCTTGGCCCTCTGGTAAGAGATGATCAATGAAAAGCCGAGGATGCCGAACGGCACCATCCCGAGCCGGGGATCATCGCCATTCATGTAGTAGTAGGCGACACCGGCGAAGATGATCGCATCGGTCAGGCGGTCGATTACAGAGTCGAAGAACGCGCCTCGTTGACTTGCCTGATTCGACGCCTTCGCCAACGCTCCGTCGAGCAGATCTGGGATCGCAGCCAAGATGACGAGTGCAAATCCGAGATACAGGCGGCCGGAACCAATCGCGAAGGCCGCCCCGATAGAGATCAGGACACCGAGGATCGTCAGGTGATCCGGCGACAGCCCCGTTTTGCGCAGCATTGCGCCGATCGGGCGGACGGCCTTGTCGATTGGTGTACGAAATTTGCCGTCGAACATGTTGTTTCAGGCTACCTCAGCATGCGGAAATGAAGACCCCGGCCGCCAGGTAAGACGCGTCCGAAGTTGGCAGGTATGACAGCGCTGAATTTGTGGAACAGTGGGACTCATGAGCATGTCTTCTCCAGCAGACCTTGCCGTTGCGTTCCGGTCGCTTCCCCGACGTCTCGACCACGCCTCGAACGCGGAATTCCCGCCAGCGATCGACTCAGCGTCTGCGGTTGATGCGGCCTCGGCCGACGTTCAAGCAGCCATCGTGGCCGCGGCAACCGACCTCGGTTCAGTCGCCACCGCCGAGGGAGTGGCTGCTGCGATCGACCACTACCACCCCGCCGATTGGTCGGAATCGCAACTCGCCTCGCTGCAGTCAAACGTGGACGTAGCGGCACGGGCGATACGAACGCTTGAAAATCTGGCGGAACAAGGATGACCCCGGCCACCCGCCCACGGTCGACTCGCTCCTGTGATGTCGGCGTCACGGAGTGTTACCAGTGTCAAGATTGGCGTACCGCCATTCATTGGCCTTCTCAATTCGTTTAAGCTTTCGTTGACTGCATGTCGGAGGTGCTGCCATTTCAATGAACGAACGATTCACACATGACTACCGTGTGATGAACGGCGGGTCGGCCTCCGGCTGGTATCCAGACCCCGACGACACTGGTGGCCTGCGCTTCTGGGACGGCAATACCTGGAGCGAGCATCGCGCCCGCCTTTCCGCACCGTCCAGTGCGCCCGCAGTATGCAGTTGCGGAGTCGCTGCGATTGGGCGGTGTCGGATGTGCACGGAGCCCTATTGCCGAGCTCATATCTCCGCCACCACCGTCGACGATCGTGCATTCCGCAAGAAATGGGAGCCCTGGACCTGCGGCAACTGCATCGAGGACGGCCAACGCGAGATTCGGGCAGACCAACTGGCTCGGTGCGAGAACGTCACCAAGCAAATGACCGCAATGCCAAAGCTGCGCAAAGTCAAAACTCCCAACGGCAAGCACCCGACCGTCGTCAACCTGTTCCAGCATCCACGCAAGCCAACAGAGCGCCCACCACGCTACGCCGAGGCCTTTCTCATCGAATACGACGGCGGATCAGAGGCACCCACCTATGAAGGCTTGGCGTTGTCGCTCGACGGAACGACTGTCTATAAGGTCGGCTTACCGGTGACCGGAGTTCCGAAGGATCGCTTCGGCCCGAAGCGAAACCTCACTGGCTTCATTGTCAAGAACGAAGTCAACGTTGAACTGTTGACCGAAGCTGCTACCCGTTCGACCAGCGATTCGTGGTTCGAGTACTCGGCCCGTTCATTCCTGCGCGCCGCCCGCCATATTGGCGTCACGCCCGACTTTTCGTTGGTCTTCCCCACCGCAGAGGAAGCCCTTGCCGCTCTCGAGGAGGCTGATTCGCTGGATGCCGATTCAGCGATCGACGAGATCGAGCGCGACGACAGCGACGAAGTCGTGCTCAACGGCGTCGCTCATCACGGGGTGGAGCACAACGGCGAGGTCCTCGACATCCACACCGGCGAGATTCGGGAAATTCACAGTGTCGAGGTCGAGCGTGACACCGATGCCGAAGTTCAGCTTCAGGCACCCGTCATGCTTCGCCAATTGGATCCGCCGCTGAGTCCACCGCTGCCGTTGCCCCATCCGACGATGTGACCGATCGGGTCCCGACTCTTCTCTAGAGGTCGGGCTCGACCCAGTCGGTTTCGGGGTTGTCCTGCACCAGATGCTGCAGCACCGTGCCATCAACGGCGTCGACGAGTACGAGTCCACGTTGGCGAGGTGGATTCTCGGCCGAATAGCAGAGCACCCGCCATGTCGGGCGACTACGAAGGCCTCGCCAGACCTGCTGTGCCGAAGCGTGCCCGACCGCGAAGCGGACGGCGCCGGTCGCTGCGACCAGCGCCTGCTTTTCGTCGACTTGCATCCGCCAGCCCGACGTCAGACAGAACACTCCGAAGCTGCCGAGCAGGATGGCGGCAAAGAGCATGCCGTTGTTGATCAAGACCGCGTCTGCGTTTCGACTGGTCATCCAGAGAGCGAACGAACCAACGCCAAGCACGAGATACATGACTCCCGGGATTCGGCGACGACTGTTGTCCGGGAATTGATACGGGCCGACGAACTCGCTTGCATTCAAGTCATCCGGCAGGGAATCGCGGATCTCGCCGTCGTCGGAAGCGTTCGTTGGGTCAGCCTTCAATTTGTCCGTCATCGTCCATACCTCCGTTCATCGACAAGGCTACGGGTGCGGCCACGCAGAACGAAGCTTTGCCGCAGTGTCCGACAGCGCCTCTGGCAGTGTTCGGGTATTCGCTGTCGACGTCATGAAGTTCGCGTCGCCGTTCCATCGCGGCACGACGTGCACGTGGAGATGTTGACGCACGCTTCCGCCTGCCGGTTCGCCGAGGTTGAGCCCAACGTTGACGCCGCCCGGGCGCATCGCCAACTTGACGGCCCGCACCGCATCAGTGACGGTGAGCCACAACTCGGCCGCCTCGATCGGATCGAGTTGTTCCAGATCGGCGACCTCGCGATAGGGCATCACGAGCAGGTGTCCCACGCTGTACGGAAAGGCGTTCATGATCGCAAATGTCGTTGGGCTGCGGTGAACGACGTGGGTTTCGGTATCGCTCAGACCGGAGCCGAGGATGCGGGTGAAAACGCTCGTGTCGTCGTCGGGGTTCACTCCCCCAGCACGCCCACCACTGCTGACGTAGCTGGAACGCCAACCGTTCCAGAGTTGCTCGAGCGGTGTCATACCGCGACTGAGCCGCGAGCAACTTCCTCGGCGAGTTGTGTCGCGAAGTCGTCCACAGGGACGCCCCGTTGCACGTCGCCCCCTCTGGGGTTGACGCCGAAGCTGTTGTTGGCAACGTCGTCGTCGCCGACGACCAGAACGTATGGCAGCTTCTCCAGCTTCGCGGAGCGGATTCGCTTGCCGAGTTGGTCGTTGGCGTCGACGACATCGACACGAAACCCTTGGCTCCGAAGCGCCGCTGCTTGGACGTGGGCGTACTCCTCGTGAGCCGTCGCGACCGGCAGGATGCGCACTTGGATGGGCGCCAACCATGCCGGGAAGGCACCGGCAAAGTGTTCCAGCAGCACGCCGAAGAAGCGTTCGACCGAACCGAACAGGGCGCGGTGCAGCATGATCGGCTGATGCCGAGCGTTGTCGTTGCCCACATATTCCAGTTCGAACCGCTCGGGCAGGTTGAAGTCGCACTGGATCGTACTCAACTGCCAACTGCGGCCGATCGCGTCACGTACGTCGATGTCGATCTTGGGACCGTAGAACGCAGCGTCGCCGTGTTTGATCTTGTATGCAAGTCCGTGACGATCCAACGCAACGCGCAGTGCCTCGGTGGCCTTGTCCCAGATCTCGTCGGATCCGACTGACTTTTTTGGATCGCGCGTGCTCAGGTTCGCGGTGAAATCCGTGAAGCCGAACGCGCGCAGAACCGAGAGCACGAAGTCAAGCAGGGATGCGATCTCGTCCTGGAGTTGATCTTCGGTGCAATAGATGTGGCTGTCGTCTTGGGTGAAACCGCGAATCCGCATCAGACCGTGCAGAGTGCCGGCCCGCTCATAGCGGTACACGGTGCCCAACTCGAACAAGCGCAATGGCAGCTCTCGATAGCTGCGTTGCCGACTGCGGAAGATCAGGCAGTGCATCGGACAATTCATCGGCTTCATGTAGTACGTGCCGTTGTCCATCTCCATCGGCGGGTACATGCCGTCTTTGTACCAAGCAAGGTGACCGCTGGTTTCGAACAACTTGCCGTTCGCGAGGTGCGGCGTATAGACGAATTGATAGCCGCCGTTGTCATGCCGGTCGCGGCTGTAGTCCTCCATCAACTTACGGATCGTGGCTCCTTTGGGGTGCCAGACCGCAAGGCCGCCGCCGAGTTCTAACGGGAAGCTGAGCAGGTCCAACTCAGTTGCGAGTTTGCGATGGTCGCGCTTCTCGGCCTCTTCGAGGCGATGCAGATGCTCATCCAGGGCTGCCTTGGAATCCCACGCTGTGCCGTAGATGCGTTGCAGCATCGGGCCCTTCTCGTTGCCACGCCAATAGGCCCCAGCCACCTTCATCAGCCTAAAGTGGCCCAATCTGGCGGTGCTCGGCACGTGAGGTCCGCGGCACATGTCCACGAACTCGGCCGAATTCCGATAGACGCTGACCGTGCCGCCGATCTCGACTTCCGCTGCGTCGTCGGCGACAGAGTCATCGAAGGCTGGATCGTCTTCGGAGACGACGGGTGCATCGGCGAGCGCTCTGACACGCTCGATGATTTCTTGCTTGTAGGGCTGATCGTGGAACAGTTCCAATGCTTCATCGATGCTCATCTCACTGCGCACGAACGGCTGATCAGCCTTGATGATCTCGCGCATGCGCACCTCCACGGCGCGCAGATCGTCCTCATTGAACGTCTTGCCGTCGGGCAATTCGAAGTCGTAGTAGAACCCGTCGACGATCGCCGGCCCGATCGAGAACTTGGCGCCCGGAAAGAGCTGAGTGACCGCCTGTGCCATCACGTGCGACGTCGAGTGACGAAGGATGTGACGACCTGGCTCCGAATCGCCAGTGATGATCGCAACCGTCGATCCGTCGGAGAGCAACGAAGTGAGATCAGCTTCGTGACCATCGAATTCGGCCGCGACGGCAGCCTTGGCTAGTCCTCGACCAATCGACGCCGCCACATCGGTCGCAGTGCTGCCCTCGGCGAAGGAGCGTTGCGTACCGTCTGGAAGGAAGATGTTGATCTCGGCCATAGCAACCGCAAGTGTACGGCCGCCCCTTCGGCCAGACCCCGTCATTTCAATCCGGACTCAACCAAGACTGGCTGGATTAGTCGGCCGAACTGGACGCCCCGAGCAGCACTGTTTCGCGTTGAGAGGGTTCGTCGTCGTTGATGTGAGCCACGACGGCGGTCTCGGTGTGGATGCTCTCGGCCTTCTTCGTCGCATATGTGTTGCGATATTCCTGGCCGGTCAATTCTCGGATCTCGAACATCAATTCGTCGGTGATCTGGCGCAGAACGAGATGATCGTCAACTCTGCTGCGATAGCGCTCGACCTTGATCGGCCGACCGATCTTGATGGTCGCAGTCTTGCGAATCTTGGGGAACTTCGCGTCCGGCGGCTGGATCTCTCGGGTTCCGAGCACTCCGACCGGGTAGATCGGGCAACCAACCTTGAGCGCCAATCGGGCGGCGCCTGTATGTCCCTTGTAGAGGTAGCCGTCGCGGCTGCGGGTGCCTTCCGGGAAGATGCCGAACAACTCGCCACGGCGAAGTACAGCCTCGGCCGCGTCGAGCGCAGCGGAACTCTTTGCGCCACCACTGCGGTCGATGGGGATCATGCCCATCGCCGGAAACAAGAACTTGGTCTTCCACGAATCCATGTATTCGGCCTTGCCGACGAAGCTGATGTTTCGCCCGACATGGAGCATCAGGAATCCGCTGTCGAGGAAGCTGACGTGGTTCGGGCACAAAATCGCCGGACCGTCGACCGGAAGTCGCTCAAAGCCTTGGAGATCAAAGGTCCAGAGTCGCTTGGCGATCGGGCGGATCAGCTTGCGAGTACGCCGCTGGATCTTTCCGGCGCCATCTGCGGCCCTGCTCGCTCGTTCTGTTTGTTCAACCATTGCCGTCACCTACCTTCACCGTCACGAGGGCCCACCGACTCGCTATCCAAGGCATAGTAAACGAAGAACCGTCGACGTGGGCTACACGGAAATGCACTGCGTGTGAAATCTGGATGACGGGACGGCGTATCACAGCACGATGCCGAGAAGCGCTGCAGCGTCCCCGACGTCGAGGTGCTTGGCCGCTGAATCGTCGATCGCTTGAATCGCAGTCGCCGTGTCGAGGTCGTCGTCGAGAGCATTACGAACGAGATCGATCACGGACGACGGAGGACCTCCGACAGTGGCGATCCAACGCTGCAGCCGCGCAACCGCCCTCGGCATCAACTCGTCGTCCCAACTCCAGTTGTGTCGATAGTGGTGCTCAGAGATCGCCAGCCGAATCGCTCGGGGGTCGTAGTCCTCGCGGAGCTTGTCGATGAAGACCAAGTTGCCAAGGCTTTTCGACATCTTCTGGCCGTCCATGAACACCATTGGACCGTGTACCCAGTGCCGCACGAACGGCTCGCCAGTGGCGGCTTCGCTCTGAGCGCGTTCGCACTCGTGGTGGGGGAAGATCAGGTCGCTGCCACCGCCGTGGAGGTCGATCGTGGTCCCCAACTCGCGCAGCGCCAACGCACTGCATTCGATATGCCAACCGGGACGCCCCGGACCCCACATGGTGTCCCATGACGGTTCGTCGGCCGCTGACGGATGCCACAGCACGAAGTCGAGAGGATCACGCTTGTTCGGATCGTCGATGTTGCCCCCACGCTCCTTGGCGATCTCGATCATCTGTTCCCTGGAATAGTGCGAGATGGATCCGAACGATCCGAACTTGGAGACGTCGAAATAGACCGACCCGCCAGCCTGATATGCATATCCCCGATCCAGCACCATCC
>JANOQU010000132.1:0-2535 GCA_031422355.1 Actinomycetes bacterium | reverse complement strand
CGCGTCGACGCGATCTTCGCCAACGCCGGGTTCGGCGCCTCGCGCGGCTGGCTCGAGGAGACCCCCGAGCACTGGCGCGACATGGTGCTCACCAACGTGCTGGGCGCCGCCTACACCGTGCGCGCCGCGATCCCCGCGCTGAAGGAGAGCCGGGGTCTCCGGCTCTCCTCCGTCATCGGCGCGCGTGATGCTCAGCTTGCCTGTCGGGTGAGGACGATCTTCAGCGCACCGGTCTCGCCAGCGCGGGAGAAGACGTCGTAGGCCTCGATGAAATCATCGAGTCCGTAGTGATGAGTAATGAATTGGCCGGCAGCGATCTGGCCGCTGGAGATCAGCTTGAGCAGTGTCGGTGTGGAGTAGGTGTCGACGAGTCCCATGGTGATCGTGACGTCCTTGATCCACATCGTTTCGAGGTGCAGCGTCGCTGGTTCGCCGTGCACGCCGATGTTGGCGACGTGTCCGCCTGGGCGGATCAACTCTGCCGCGAGCTCGAACGTTGCAGGCACGCCAACCGCTTCGATGGCGACGTCCACACCGAGGCCGCCGGTCAGGCTGTGCACGACGGCGAGCGCGTCTTCGCGGCTGTTGTTGACGGTGATGTCGGCGCCAAATTGCTTGGCGGCTTCAAGCCGCGTGTCGGCTTTGTCGATGGCGATGATGTGGCTCGGGCTGAACAGGCGTGCGCCCATGATTGCCGAGAGTCCGATCGGGCCTGCGCCGACGACGGCGACGACATCACCGGGGCGGATGCCGCCGTTGAGGACGCCGATCTCGTACCCGGTGGGCAGGATGTCGGCGAGCATCAACAGGTCCTCGTCGGAGACCCCGGCGGGCGCTGGGTAGGTCGAGTTGTCGGCGAACGGGACACGAACGTACTCGGCTTGCGTTCCGTCGATCTTGTGGCCGAGAATCCAGCCGCCACCGCCGAGGCATTGGCCGTAGCGGCCTTCCCGACAGAATCGGCAGGATCCGCACGCAGTGATGCACGAGACGAGAACCTTGTCGCCGGGCTTGAGGTTCTTGACGCCGCTGCCGACTTCATCGACGGTGCCGACGGCCTCGTGACCGAGGATGCGCCCATCGGTGACGGCCGGGACATCGCCTTTGAGAATGTGGAGATCCGTGCCGCAGATAGTGACGGCATCGACGCGCACGATGGCGTCAGTGTCGGCGAGAATCGTTGGCTTCGGAACGTCTTCCCAAGCCTTCTGATTGGGTCCGTGGTAGACGAGTGCCTTCATGGTGTGCTCCTTTGTCGAGCGTCGGTCACGACCGCTTGGTCATGACCTCAGCGTCCCGCTTGAGCCAATTCAGGAGTAGGGCCAGAGTTCCCTTTTCCTCCGGGACATCGGCCGCCGAGGAGACTGACGTCCTCAAAATTGATCTGTGGAACTGGCGTCATGATTCCATCGTCAGAGCGTCTTGTCAGGGTGAACCTGGCGCTGCGGAACCTCTCTCATGCCGTGTATGCGACGGTTCCCGCGATCGTGTGCGTCCCGGCGACAAACGCTTCGAACACGATTCCCGGCGAACAGCAACACGTGGTCGTTGCCTGGCGACTACCTCTACTTGACCGCCGACCGATCTTGCACACCGGCTGTCGACCTGGCTACCTACAAACGGCTGGCAGAACGGAATTGCCCACAACCTGATTCCTGGTGCGATCGTCCAGATCCCGGTCGGGGCCTGCACGCCGAACTGATCAGGCGCCGCTGTTTTGGTCCCGGCGCATCATCTGGATGGCACATACCCGCACCGCGTTGGGCAATCGTGACGGATCTCGTCCCATGGCCACACCGCGGTGGGATTTCGTGCCGCACGATCGAAATGCCGTGCCGAGCACCATCATCGCTGCGAGAAGAGATCCAGCATCTGGGCCACGGTGCAGTTGGGAAGAAGTTCGGCTTTGCGGGCGAGTTCGCCGTTGACGGCGTAGCGCACCTCTGTGCCAATATGAAGCGCGATCACCAATCGCATCTCCGAGAGCGTTCTGAGAGCGTCGTCAACTGCCGTGATCCCCACGTCCAAGACTTCAGCAACGGCTGTGGCGGTGGATTGCGGCTGTCTGTCAAGCACGACGAGACTCTGACCGAGAGTCGAAAGAACGGACCAACTCCTACCGCTTGCAAGCCGCCCGACGTATCGGGGCGACGGTGGTGCAAGGGCATCAATGGCTTCAGCGGATTCCCGTTCGATCGATGTGCTGCCGTCGCAAAGCGATTCGAGCTCACCGCGGTGGCTGTTTGCTGTCATCATCAGAGTCCCTCATTTGTGCGGCCGTTCGTTGAATCGACCCGTCAACAAGAGTTCTTGTTCACCGGATTATGACGCAGCCAGCACGAATTCATGTGGAGGCAACAGTTGATGCCGCACAGAACTCAGCCCGACCTTCGAGCGCAAGGGTTCACTGCGTTGCCGTTTGCCTGACCGGACGGTTCGAGACTTTGAAGTCGTCGAGCCACGCGATGAGAACATCGAGTGGCATCGGCCGCGCGATATGGAAACCCTGACACGCGTCGCAGCCCATCGCTTCGA
>JANOQU010000131.1:0-3802 GCA_031422355.1 Actinomycetes bacterium | reverse complement strand
CATCCCTCAGAGTCGCTGGGTTGGCGATGACGATCCCGGGGTACCGATTCGACCAATGGAAACATTGACCACGAGCGTGTTCAGACCTTCAACGACCAGATGATAGCGACCGGCAACATTCCCGATGTCCCAGCCGACTTCAAGGCCGAGATGATGGTGACCAACGAGTTCATCGATCCGAGTATCGGTCTCTGAGAACTTCTCCCGGCTGCCGCGACGATCAATCATTCTGGTGATCGATTCAAGCGGCGGCCGGGATTTTCAGGCCTGACGACGGTTCGTGATGGACTTTGACTCGACGGTCTGTGGCCCTCCAACTAGGTGATGTCCGATGCCGACTTCACGCGGAGAGGCTTGAGCGTGCGCCAGTCTGGAGACCGTCATGCGTGCGATCCATCCGCGGAGATTCGGGGACGAACCACATCGAGAACCTGTCTGGCGACAGCGATGGCCTTCAGACCGTCGGCCTGAGTCGCTTCATCCAAGTCGGCCGGATACCGGCCTTCGTCTGCCCAGCGCAACCATCGGCGAGCGACTTCGGTGCGATCAGGCGGCGGCAAGGATCCTCCCCTCGCGAATCGCGGCGCGCACGACGCCGGGCACGCTGGCTTCCTCATCCAGGTGCGCTGGGTCGACAACAGTGATATCGATCGGGACCGGCAGGTCGCGAAGCTCATTGAGCACGCGAACCGAGGTGTCATGCCGGCGGCCGATGATCGGCATGACGACAAGCAAATCGATGTCTGAGTCCGGGCCGTCATCGCCGCGTGCGACCGAGCCGTAGAGCACGATGCGGCTGGCGTCGCATCGCTCGACAATTCGGTCGGCGACTCGTGAAGCCCACGCGACGAGAGACCGTCCGTCGTACAGCACCTTGCCGTCGATCAGCTCTACACGCGGTCGTTCCATGGTCACAGTGTCGCGGCTCGGCGCGGATGCGCTGGACGACGATGAGGTTCGGGGTCCATCGCCGGCTTCACGGCTGGCGCAGCCAGCGGTGGTAGTCGGGATTCCTTCGACCGTAGTGAGGTCGCCGCTCCCGAGGTCCTCGCGCCAGATTCTGATTCCGTCGAGACCAGCGCGTCGAATTCGCGTCGAGGTGGGAATGGTGACCTCGATCGGGTCCGGCGGAGTGTCGGTCGAGCCATGGAGGTAGTCCGATGAAGCGTGCGACGCGACGGCACCGTGGCCGACCCGCATGATGGCGGCTGCAAGATGGTCGTACTTGCCGATGGGCAGCTGGGGGATGCGGTACAGACCTCGGCCCCACCGTTCGAGCTGCCCTCGCGCCAGCATGACTGGCAGGCGTGCAGGGTCCACTCCGGCCGCGGCGGCAGTATCGGGCGTGATGAAGCCATGCTGCCCGACTGCCACTTCCAGCAGTAGTAGGAGCGTCGAACCCTTGGACATGCCGAAAATATATCACATAGACATAGTTTTGGCATGAAAATAGCGAACTCCTTGCCTGGGAAAACTTGCGGCGCTATTCCAGTAGCTCGGCACGAGGCGCTTGCCTGCCTGACAGTCCGACGTGCGTCTCATGGTGCTACGAACAGTTGCCACAGAACTAGGCCACGAAATCGTCGTCATCGAGCTTGTGCGCTGAGGTATCAATTGGCTCTTGACAATCGATTCGGGCATTGGGTTCCGAGAATGCCGGGAGGTTCAGCCTGACGTGGGTCGGTGATCGACCTCGACTCGACGGTCTGTGGTCGACGTCGAACAAAGCAGCGCGCCGTGTCGGCGGCCAACAGTTTCTGCCGACAGCCGCGCCATGAGTCGCTGAAATGCTTGCGTCCGCTGAGTCGGGCATCCGTCCGATCGGACATTCCTCCCTGGACGATCTCCTGACGGAACCGTGGAATTTCTCTCCGACGGAGTGAACACGTCGAGCAAGTTGGCCCTTGTGATGTGTGGCGGAACGGATACAGGTCAGGGTGAGAAAACTTGACTGTCAATTGGAGCCCAGAGAGGTGTGTTCCGTCAGGACATAGGAAACGGATCTCTCAGGACATAGGAAACTGTTGGTGTCGCGGGTCATCCCTCAGAGTGGCTGGGTTGGCGATGACGATCTCGGATGTCCAAAGCACGTCTCGTGATCTCTGCTGTCATTGTCGAAGGCCGCTCTCAGGCCGATGTCGCTCGCGCGTACAAGGTGTCGACAGGGTGGGTGTCCAAGCTCGTCGCCCGCTACCGGGTCGAGGGCGATACCGCGTTCGAGCCGCGCTCGCGGCGCCCTCGGACGTCACCCAACGCGACCGCACCAGCGACGGTCGAGTTGATCATCGACGTGCGCGTCAAGCTCACCGGTCAAGGCCTCGACGCCGGCCCGGACACGATCGCCTGGCACCTCCAACATCACCACCAGATCCTTGTCTCGGTCTCCACGATCGCACGGACACTAACCCGCCACCAGCTCGTCACCCCCGAACCATCGAAACGCCCGAAATCGTCCTACATCCGTTTCCAAGCCGAGCAACCGAATGAAACCTGGCAGTCAGATTTCACCCACTACCGTCTCGCCACAGCCGTCGATGTGGAGATCATCTCCTGGCTCGACGACCACTCCCGCACCGCGCTGTCGGTCACCGCGCACCTGCGCATCACCGCCCGCATCGTGCTCACCACCTTCCGTCACGCATGCGCTGAGCACGGCATTCCCGCATCAACATTGACCGACAACGGCCTCGTCTACACAGCCCGCTTCTCCGGCGGCCGTGGTGGCCGCAACATGTTCGAAGCCGAACTCGTCCAACTCCACGTTCACCAAAAGAACTCTCGACCCAACCACCCCACCACCTGCGGCAAAGTCGAACGCTTCCAACAAACCCTGAAGAACTGGCTCCGAGCCCAACCCGTGCAACCATCCACGATCACCGAACTCCAAGCCCTCATCGACATCTTCGTGCCCATCTACAACCACCACCGGCCCCACCGCTCACTCGAGCACCGAGCCACACCACACACCGCCTACACCACCCGACCCAAAGCCACACCCGGCCAACACAACCCCGACCCACACCACCGCGTCCGCCACGACCGCGTCGACAAAGCCGGCAAAGTCACCCTCCGCCACAACAGCCAACTCCACCACATCGGCATCGGACGACCCCACGCCGGAACCCCCATCATCATGCTCATCGCCGATCTCGACATCCGCATCATCCACGCCGCCACCGGCGAAATCCTGCGCACCCTCACCCTCGACCCCAACCGCCGCTACCACGGCACCGGCAAACCAATCGGCGGACCATCACGCCCCTACGGACCCAGAAAACCGAAACAATCCGAACCATGAAGGTTCGGACCGTTTCCTATCTCCTGAGAGATCACAAAGTGGAGCTGGGGGGAATCGAACCCCCGTCCATCAGGCGAAAAACGACCCCGCTACGACCATTCCCGTTGGATCGCTAACGCAGCAACATCGACGGGTCGACTCGATCATCACCCGAGGGTGGTGGTCCGCGAATCGTCTTTCCGAATCGTCAGCATGCTTTCCTGCAGTCAGCGGTCTTTCTCGCCGTCATCCTTCGCTTCTGTTGCCGGGCTGCGATGGATTGGCCCCGTGCGGCATTTCTGCTCACGATGTCTCTTCACAACCTAATGAATCAGGCGGCGAGAGCGAACTGCTCGTTGGCAATTCTGTTTGTTGCCCCGTTTAGCGAGTCTGAGCAACTCGGGTCGCGTTTCCGTTCAACAACTCTGACGTCGAAACCTGTCAGCCCCGTTGAATTGGTGCACCGCTGTGGTGCGCTTCAACCCTACCGCTCCCTGCGCCCCGCCGCCCATCGCATTCTTCAGC
>JANOQU010000130.1:0-5407 GCA_031422355.1 Actinomycetes bacterium | reverse complement strand
CAGCGAGCAGCTGCTGTTCCTGCTGTACACATCCGGCACCACGGGCAAGCCCAAGGGCATCATGCACACGAGCGGCGGTTACCTCACCCAAGCCGCGTTCACCCATCGGTACGTGTTCGACTTGAACGCAGAAACCGACGTGTACTGGTGCACCGCCGATGTCGGCTGGATCACGGGCCATACCTACATCGTCTACGGCCCGCTTGCCAACGGCGCGACCCAGGTGATGTACGAGGGCGTTCCCAACTTTCCGGGCAACGACCGAATCTGGGACATCGTCGAGAAGTACAAGGTGACGCTGTTCTACACGGCGCCGACCGCAATCCGGACCTACATGAAGTGGGGTACCGCGGAGCCTGCAAAGCACGACTTGTCGTCACTGCGCCTGCTTGGCTCGGTCGGCGAGCCAATCAACCCCGAAGCCTGGATGTGGTACCAGGAGCACATCGGGGGCGGACGGTGCCCGATCGTCGACACGTGGTGGCAGACCGAGACCGGTGGAATCATGATCAGCCCACTGCCTGGCGCAACAACGACCAAGCCCGGCTCGGCCACCTTCCCGCTACCGGGCATCGCTGCCGAACTCGTCGACGAAGAAGGTCACCACGTCGAACACGGCGGCGGATACCTGACGCTGACCCAGCCGTGGCCAGGGATGCTTCGCGGCATCTGGGGTGATCCTGAACGCTTTGCCGAGACCTATTGGTCGCGGTTCCCCGGGCGCTACTTCGCCGGTGACGGCGCCAAGCTGGACGATGACGGCTACCTCTGGCTGCTTGGTCGGGTCGATGATGTGATGAACATCAGTGGCCACCGCATCTCGACGACTGAAGTCGAGTCCGCGTTGGTGTCACATCCGTCGGTTGCCGAGGCGGCAGTGGTTGGCGCCAACGACGCGACGACGGGCCAGGCCATCATTGCCTACGTCACCTTGCGGACCGGCCTCGAAGTCGACGAGAAGGTACTGCGAGACCACGTCGCTCACGAGATCGGTGCGATCGCCAAGCCGAAGGCGATTTTTTTCACCCCAGAGCTTCCCAAGACCCGAAGTGGCAAAATTATGCGGAGATTGTTGAGAGACGTCGCCGAAGGCCGCAACCTGGGAGACACCACCACCCTTGCCGACTCCAGTGTTGTCAACGAACTTCAACGTCGAGCGAGCCAGGAACCGGTGCAGGATTGAAGTCGCTCGGCGCAGCCGGTCTCGTTGAGTCGAGACGCTGAGATTGATTTGAGAATTCCTTAACTCATCGCAGCAGCTGCCGATACTTTTTCGTGGCTCACGATCACGACGGCGAAACGGTGCAAGGGATGGTCGATGTGCAAACGCGCTCGTCGGCTGAAGCGACGGACGATCTGCGTAACCGGATGCGGCTGAGGCTGGCAATGAACGCCTCGCGGGTCCACGCCCATCCGCTTCCGGTCGAGGCCGCTGCGTCAATCGACGCGCCGACTGTGCCCACGGTTTCCAGCCAACCCAACGGACAGCAGGGCCCACAGCCCGAAATCAGCCAGATGGTGTGGAACTCAGTGCTCGAGACGTTGTCGACCGGGATCCCAGCGACCGCTTCGGACCAGCCTGACCAGCCCGGCTCATCCAACGGCGTAGGCGCGGGTCCGACCGGGCCGCCGCCCATTGCACAGCATCCGGTCTCGGCTTACGAACCGCAACCGCTGTATCCGGTGTCTGTGACGACCAGCGACGGGCAACAACGGACGCTCGCGGAATTGCTTGCTGCAGCCGCTGTCTCACCTGCGATAGCGGTGGCAGCGGTGCCCGCCGCGCCGCTCAGCTCGCTCGTCGTCGCAGCGGCCCAAGTGGCTCAAGCGGCTCAAGCGGCTCAAGGTGGCGCCCCCGTAGCCAGCAACCCGACCTACGTTCCCTACGACGGTCCCGATGTGGTCGCTCAACCCGCTGCGACCGTCGTCGCACCGACGCCGGCCATTGTCGTCGAGGCAGCCGCTACCACGGCGGTGCCGAACGGGATGATCGTGCCGTCGATCCCGGTGCTGAGCCAGCCCAGCCGGGCCGCCGGCTCGGTCCGTCCGCCCCAACCTCTCCTCGATCAGAATGATTCTCCGACGGGACACGACAACGGTGGCGGCAAGCAGTCCAAGAAATCCAAGAAGTCCGGCAAGGCGGCCCCGCTCGGCCCGAGCCAGGCCAGCGCGTCCAGGCCCACCAAGCGCAAGCGCCGGCCGTTCCGGGCGTTCTTCGCGTTCCTCCTGATCGTGGCGATGCTCGGTGGTGCTGCGTACGGCGGTTGGTACTACTTCCTCAAGAACAAGATCACGTGGGCACAAGATGTCCAGCCGTCGGTCGACATCGTCGAAGCGGCACTCAACCGTGATTTCACCGAGTCCGTTGCCATCAGCACCCTCTCGGTCCCCGAGTACGAGGTCAAGCTCGGCGTTCACGCATTGACGTGGGCGTACGGGGATCCGGACAGCTCGATGACGGCGCTTCGGGCGGTCGGCCTGGCGAGCAGGTCCGCCTCGGCGAGCTCGATTGGTCGAATCGCCGCTGTCACCAATACGTCCTTCTACGACCCAACAGACAAGGTGATCTACCGCGTCGACGGTACGTCGTCGCTGTTCGAGTTTGGGTTGATTCGTTCGCTCGCCGTTGCGTTGACCGACCAGCAACTGGGCTGGTCCACCGCCTTTGCCGGGCTGACCGACTCTCAACGAGTTGGTTTGATGGCCATCGTTCACGGCGTTGGCAACGACGTGTTCGAGGCCGAGGCGCGTCTTCGTCCAACCGAGTTGGAGGCGATCGCGACTGAGCTCGCGGGCCGGTGGGTTGCCGCGGGTGTGAACGAGCAATCTCCGATCTACGCAACGATGGTGGTTGCATCGACCTTCAACGGTTCGGGGCAGTACCCGCTTGCGCCGGTCGATGATCCGCTCAGCGTGCTCGCGGTGCCGTCGAGCGACGGCGTTGTGTTCGACCTCACAAGAGATCCATTGGCGCCGATGCCTCCGGTCGCGGTCCCTGCTGGAGGTGGTCTTGCGCCTCGTACTCTTGGCATGCAGTTCTGGTACGAGTCGATGATCCCCGCACTTGGCATCGATGCCGCCCGCGCCGCGGCGCTGCTGTGGGCCGGCGATTCGACGGTGGTGTACTCGCCGAACGGGTTCGCTTGTATCAATGCCAACATCGCGACCGCCAACGAGGTCGACCAAGTCCAGATGTCAGCTGCACTCATGCAATGGGCACAGACCCGGCCTGCGTCGAGCCAAGCGGTCGTCATCAGCCAGCCGGGCAACATCACGTCGGTGTCGATGTGCGAACCAGCAGAAGGCAGCGCTGATGCACTGGCAGGCCTCGACGCGGACCGCCTCCATCGCGCCCGAAGCGCTGAGGCCGAGGTCGCAACGGCCCTGATCGCAAGCGGCCTTCCAGACACGCGCGCTGCCTGGAACTGCGCAGTCTTGGCTCATCGTGGCGGGGCGCTGGCCAACTACGACCCGAACATCGTCGACGCCATCGTGACCACTCAGATGAACGACATCATCAACTTCTGCTCGGGCTGAACTGCCGCTCGCGTCCGCCGTTGTCCCCCTCGGCGGCGGGCGCCGGCAGTTCCGTCAGGTTGGGCTGAAGGGTTGAAGGGTTGAAGGGTTGAAGGGTTGTTGAGTTGAAGTCAGTCCCGCTGGTTGTTGAACTGGAGCGGGATTTCGAGGTCCATCCCCTTGAGCAGTGTCATCACCGCTTGTAGGTCATCTCGCTTCTTGCCAGTAACCCGAACTGATTCACCCTGAGTCTGGCTACTGACGCCCTTGGGACCCTTTTCCTTGATCGTTCTGTTGATCTCACGGGCTTTGTCGCTGGAGATCCCGACCTTGATCGTCACGACTTGGCGGACGGTGTTCTGCGTCGCCTCTTCGACCTTGCCGTAGTCGAGGCCCTTGAGTGAGATACCGCGTTTGACGAGCTTCTCCTCGATGACGACACGTAACGCTGCCAAGCGATCTTCGCTCACAGTGCGCAGTGTGACCACGAGGTCGTTCTGCTCGATGGTGGAGTTGGTGTTCTTGAAGTCGAACCGGTTGTTGACCTCGCGTTCGGCTTGGTCGATCGCGTTACGAACTTCTTGATGATCGACTTCAGAGACAATGTCGAAACTTGGCATGCCGACAGGTTAGTGATTCGAGTCTTTGTCCGGTGCTTGTCGAGCGTGCGGGCGCTACGATTCGGCGCGCTCGATTGCGAGCGGAATCCAGTGAGTGGGGTCGGTACCCAAGCGGCCAAAGGGAGCAGACTGTAAATCTGCCGGCTCAGCCTTCGTAGGTTCGAATCCTTCCCGGCCCACCATGTGATCTCTCAGGAGATTCCGAAACGGTCCGAACCCTCCAACCGGGGTTCGGACCGTTTCGGTGTGGGGCCTGGGTTACGTTCCGGATCACCTCGCTCAGTTCGGCCGTAGTCTGGACGGTCGTGATCCTGATCGATGCCCAGGGAGTGGCTGCGTCCCGCCCGAACCGACCGTTGTTCGCCGACGTGTCGATCACCCTCAGTGACGGCGACCGAGTGGGGGTCGTGGGGCTCAACGGCTGCGGCAAGAGCACTCTGCTGCGCATCGTCAGCGGCGACCTTCAGCCTGAGGCCGGTGTGGTTCGGCGCGGCAGGGGTGCCCGAGTCGGTGTCCTCGCTCAAGCGCCGGTGTTGGCCAAGGGCTCGGTACGCGCCGCCGTTGGTGAGGACTGGCGCGGCGAGGCCATGCTCGACCGACTCGGGATGTCCGGCCTGCTCGATGCGTCCACGGACGAACTGTCAGGGGGCCAGCAGAAGCGAGTTGCGCTCGCGGCACTGCTGGTGGGCGAGTGGGAAGCGTTGATCCTCGACGAACCAACCAACCACCTCGATCTCGATGCGATCGCATATCTCGAAGAGTGGCTCGCCAACTTCACGGGTGGCCTCCTGCTGGTGACCCATGATCGTCACGTTCTCGACCGGGTGACGACCAAGGTTCTGGAGATCGATCGCGGATCTGCGTACCTGCACGTTCCTGCCGGCTGGACGGAGGGATCTGGATACGCGGCGTACCTCGCGGCGCGGATCGAACGCGAAGAACAAGCGGCGTCCGCCGAACAGGCTCGGCGCAACTTGGCCCGTCACGAGTTGGCCTGGCTGCGACGCGGGGCACCGGCGCGATCGACCAAGCCCAAGGCGCGAATGGATGCCGCCAAGGCATTGATCAGCCAACGCCCGCAAGCCGCAGCCCGCGAGGGCGATCTAGCCCTCGCCAGTCAGCAGTTGGGCAGTCAGCGACTCGGCAGCAAGGGTGTCGAACTGCGGGGGGTGTCGTATGCCTGGCCGAGCGGAGTGGCCGTGCTCTCGCCATTCGATCTCGATCTCGAACCGGGTGACCGAATTGGGATCGTCGGTCCCAATGGCGCCGGC
>JANOQU010000129.1:0-3663 GCA_031422355.1 Actinomycetes bacterium | reverse complement strand
ACAACCCGAGAGCGGCAACGCGGAGGTAGCTCACGTAGGTCTGATCGAAACTCGTTGGGACGAGGGCCGGCACCAGCATGATCCCAGCGGTCGACAGGGCTACGAGAGCGAGGAGCCAGCGGGCAGCGCGGGTATCGGTGGCCTTGGCCGACTCGACCCGCAACCTGGAGCGCCGCCGCTGCGCCCGGCATTACAAGGCTCACTAATACAAAGTCGGTTAGTCAATAGTGACCAGCGACGGCGCAGATGTCCAAGTAGTATACAAGGTCGAGTAATACAAACTTGCGCTAGTATTATGGTGTGAAACGACCGACCGAGCTCTTCGACAGGGCCGCAGAGTGGAAGCAACTCGACGAGTTCGTTTCCCAGCCTGGTTCAGGCACGCACCTCGCTCTGGTCCGAGGGCGACGACGACAGGGCAAGTCGTTCCTGCTGCGCCGACTCGCACAGGCAACCAACGGCTTCTACTACCAAGCGGTCGAGGAGGAAAAGAGCCAAGCCCTCGTCGGCCTCGGCGCCGCACTTGGTACCTTCCTCAAAGTCCCCGGGGGGCGACTCGCGCTTGACAGCTGGGACGCCGCCATCACCGCCATCGGCGACATGCCGCCCAGCCGGCGACCGAACCTGGTGGTGATTGACGAGTTTCCCTACCTGCTCAGCCACTCTCCCGAGCTGCCCTCGTTGATCCAACGTGCGATCGACCGTTCAAAGGATGGCGACGGGCCCCCTCTTCGATTGATCCTGTGCGGCTCGGCGCTCTCCGTCATGGCCGGTCTTCTGACAGGCACACAAGCGCTCCGCGGTCGGGCCTCCGTCGACCTTGTCGTTCGGACGTTCGACTACAGATCCTCAGCGCAGTTCTGGCAGATCGATGATCCTGCGACAGCATTCCTGGTGCACGCAGTACTCGGAGGCACTCCCGGCTATCGAGATCTTCTCCCGGCCACTCCACCGAAACGAACGAGCGACATCGGACGATGGCTCGCTGCAGGTCCTCTCAATCCAGCGAGCGCACTGTTCCGGGAGGATGACTACCTCCTCACGGAGGAACGGACACTCACAGATCGAGCGTTGTATCACTCCGTTGTCACGGCCATCGCTGACGGGAATACGAGTCAGGCGACAATCGCAGCCGCACTCGGACGGGAGCAACGAGCTGTTCAACATCCTCTCAAGGCACTGGAGGAAGCCGGTTTCCTCGCACGAACTGATGACGCACTCCGCTCCCGCCGACCGATCTACCGGCTGGCCGATCCGATCGTCCGGTTCCACCACGTCGTCACACGCCGAGACCTTGCGAGATTCGAAGAACGACGAACCCTCGAAGCATGGAGCGACGCCCAACCCAGATTCGCGACTCACGTCATCGGGCCACACTTCGAAGGCATCGCTCGCGACTTCATCTTCAAGTTCGCCGCGAAGCGAACCGTCGGTGGACGACTCTCGACAGTCGGACCAGCCGTGATCAACGACCCAAGCGAACGGACACAACACGAACTCGATGTCGTCGCGATCGGAAACGAAGCGAACGGAACCCAGCGAGTCCTCGCCATCGGCGAAGCGAAGCACACCAAGTCGAGGAGAACCCAGGCAGATCTGACACGACTGGAGCACATCCGTGACTTGATCGCCGTCAAGCAACCATCGGCGCGATCGGCTCGACTGCTCCTCTTCTCCGCCAACGGCTTTGACCGCAACCTGTCCAACCATTCCGCCTCCCGCGACGACATCGAACTCGTCGATCTTGAGCGCATCTACACAGGAGACTGAACGAACGCGGGGTAACGACACGTCGCGTTTCAAAAAACACCGCATCAACACGTTCCGCAGTTCGAGCTGGTTGCTGCTGCAACAGGATCGCCATCTCATCCACCACCTCTCTCCAACACCGTGACTTCGGGCCACTTCCCCGAAGTCGGGAACGGGCGAGACGGGCGCTCCAGTCTGGATATAGCACCCTGGGTGACGTCGAGGCCGCTGGCGACGGACACGCGTATGATCTCGTTCATGCGTTTGAACGCCACAGACGTCATCGATCTCGATCGCTATCCCCTCGATCGGCCCGGGCCGCAATACAACGCGGCGGTCCGCGCTGCACGCGCCGACATCGACTCGGCAGGATGCGCAGTTTTGAAGGGCTTCGTTCGGCCTGAGCACCTCGATGCTCTGGTAGCCGAGTGCGACCGCACTGCCCGGTTCGGTCATCGCAACGTCAACCGCACGAACCCATACTTCACTGCAGATCGCGCCGACCTGCGGGAGTCACATCCGCTGCGACGTTTCTACGATCGATCGAATGCCTTCGTGCCGGCCGATCATTTCGGCGACGAGAGCATCCTGCGGGCTATTTACGAGTGGCCGGCCTTCGGCGCGTTCGTGCAGGAGGCGCTTGGCGCTGAGCGATTTTTCCGCTACGCCGATCCACTCGCCGATGTAATTGTGAATCTGGCGGAGGAGGGCAACGGGTTCCCCTGGCACTTTGACACCAACAACTACACCGTGACGCTCGCTATCCAAAACTCCGATGAGGGTGGTGACTTCGAGTACAGCCCCTACTTGCGCACTCCCACCGACGAGAACTACGAGGGTGTCGAGCGTGTCCTCGACGGCGAACAGTCGCTGATCCGTACCTTGCGGCTCGAACCGGGTGATCTGCAGATCTTCAAGGGTCGGTACTCGTTGCATCGTGTGACACCGCTCGGCGGACCTCGCAAGCGATACGTGGCGATCTTCAGCTATGTGGAGGAACCCGGCATGGTGGGGCAGCCCGAGCGAGCGAGCCAACTGTATGGCCGTGTGTTGCCGATCCACATCGCAAACGTCGGCCAGCGGGCGGACTCGCTGATCGATTGAACGGGCGGGCGAGGCAGTTGATCCTCCTCGCCAAACACGTTGAGGCGAACCAGCCGCGCTCGGGCCCGGCGGTCCAGGCCGCGCCGAGTCGGTCGCCTCGTCGAAGATCGAGGGACTGGAGGCAGGGCCACGCCGGTTGCTCGACGCAGAGGTCGTGCTTGCTCAGGGTGGCGACGCAGCCGATCGGATCGCAGTCGAGGTACTCGCCGACGTCGCTGCCATGGAGGCCGCCGCCGAGTTGGGCTCGTCGACCGACACGATCACCCTCGACGACCTGCTCAATCGCCCACGCCCAGTTCGAGACGATCCACCCGTTCGCCGACGGCAACGGCCGCACCGGCCGGGCGCTCATCCATGTCATCCTCCGCCGCCGCGGCCTCGCACCGCGCTTCGTGCCGCCGATCAGTCTCGTGCTCGCCACCTGGGCGAGTGACTACGTCGCCGGGCTCACCACGTTTCGACACGTCGGTGCGCCTGCCAGTCCTGAGCGATCCGCCGGTGCAGGCAATTGGTTGCGTACGTTCGCCACCGCTGCACACCGATCGTGTGCGGACGCCGAGTCTTACGCGGGCAAGATCCAAGCACTCGATGCACGATGGCGGGCACAACTCGGTCGGGTCCGCGCCAACTCAGCAGTCGAGCTGCTCCTCGACCTACTGCCAGGCGTCCCGGTGATCACCGTCGACACCGCCGCACGACTGATCAGACGATCCGAGATGCGAACAGGCGAAGCCATCAACCGTCTCGAAGCCGCCGGAGTGTTGCGCCAACGCAACATCGGTAGGCAGCGCTACCGAGTCTTCGAAGCAG
>JANOQU010000128.1:0-6632 GCA_031422355.1 Actinomycetes bacterium | reverse complement strand
CAGGTGCGCGAGAGTGCAGCGCTGCTGCGGTTGACTGCCCACCAAGCGCTGGAAGAACTGCGGGACGTGATCGGCGTGCTGCGCGAGGAGCCGGGGCAGGAGCGGCCGTCGACGGTGCCACAACCGACCCTGGCTGACATTCCACGCTTGGTGGAGGAGACCCGCCGCTCTGGCACAAAAATCGACTTCGAGATGCAGGTGGACGGTGCCGCACCCGGCCCCTTGGGTCGCGACGCATACCGCATCGTGCAGGAAGCGCTGACCAACATCAGCAAGCACGCTCGCGGCACCCTCGCCCAGGTTCGGGTAGCGGGGGCGCCGAACCACGGCCTGCACGTCAGCGTTCGGAACCCACCCGCAGTAGGCGCCCACGACCGTCCGGCTCCGCCGGGTTCCGGCACGGGCCTGCTTGGTCTGCAGGAGCGAGTGACCCTGGCCAATGGCGTCCTGGTGCACGGACCGGACGCTTCCGGTGACTTTGTCGTCGAGGCCGACCTGCCGTGGTGAGAATCCGTGTGCTGTTGGTCGACGACGACGCGTTGGTGCGTGCCGGTCTGCGGATGATCCTGTCGTCGTCAGAGGAGATGGAGGTGGTGGGCGAGGCTGCCGACGGGGTCGACGCCGTCGCTGCCGCGCAGGCGCATCGACCCGATGTCGTCCTGATGGACATCCGGATGCCAGGAATGGACGGCATTGCCGCCACGTCGGCCCTGCGCCGCCTTGCGACTCCACCGCACGTGATCGTCCTGACCACATTCCAGGCCGACGAGCATGTCATCAGCGCTCTTCGGGCCGGCGCAGACGGATTCCTGTTGAAAGACACAGCACCAACGGAGATCGTCAACGCAGTGCGCCTCGTGGCTGCAGGAGAAGCGATGCTCTCACCGTCGGTCACCCGCACACTGCTCTCTCACCTCGGTAACGACGAAATGACAGATCGCCGTCGCACCGCTGCCCAGCGCCTGACATCGCTCACTGACCGGGAGCGGGAGGTCGCGACTGCGGTGGGGTCCGGCGCGTCCAACGCCGAGATTGCCGCATTGCTGTTCATGAGCGAGGCCACCGTCAAAGCGCACGTCTCGCGTCTGCTCACCAAGCTTGCAGTCACGAACCGGGTACACATCGCAATTGTCGTGCACGACGCGCAATCGTGACGTGACCGCCATCAGCGATCAGCTGAAGGAAATGTCCGAGGCACCAGCGTCTGACACACCGGCTGACCGGTTTGCGTCGAGCCCATCAATCGAGGGGTCGGGATCTGGATGACCAGCAGGGGCAGGCCATAGCGCTTCACCCTTTGATTCTGCGCTCGACCATCCTGGCGCAACTGCAGCCGCGGTGAGGACCACCGTCGGGCCGTCGACTTCCCACAGGACGGCCGGGCGGTGGCCGTGCCAACGCACCGCGTATGAGACGGTAGTTGCCGGACCGATCGGCAGCCCATAGACCTCGAAGTTCGCCCCGTTCCAGGAGTCAGGGATTCCACCGCTGAGGATCTCGGCATGACCGCTGCCGACGGATCGAGCCAATCTCTGCTCGTACCACGCCAACTCTCGGTCGACTGGTGGCGCATCCGCAACCTCGACTGCGGCGCCGGACCGAAGCCTTGCGATGTCGCGAAGTGCCCTGGTTTCTCCAGCACGAGCGAGAACGATCGCTGCCGCGTCGAGCGCCGCAGCGACATCCCACGAATGGTTGAGTCGCGCCGTTCGGCTCACGGCATCAGCGACGTCGGGAACCCACGGATCTGCGCGCTCGCCGAGTCGCACCAATTGGCCGACCCCGATCAGGAACCCCGTCGGATCCTCGGTCGGAGACGGCGGGCCGTTCAGCGCGAGTTCGCTGCGCAACCGAGCGATGGTCTCCATCATCACGTGGTCAGGCAACACGACGCGGCCGGCGCCATCGGTGATCGACGTCCAACCGCGGGCGACCTGCATCGCCGATGGCAGCCGATCCGGCATCGCGGCCACCGACACGCGGCCTGAATGAGCGAGCCCGAATCGGACCGTCGTGTGGTGTCCGACCGGGAAGACCACGGATCCGGCCGGCAACTCGATGCCTTCGATTGCTGCTTTGGCTGGAGATCTGCTGGAGAGAAGGTCACTGCGATTGAAGGCCACCGCGAACGGCAAGGAGGAGTCGTTCTCGATTTCGATGACCGTCAATCCCTCAGCGTCGGCAACACACCACACTCGATGAACCGCATCACCATTGGGCACCTTGATACGGGTCTCGATGACCGGCGCAGCATCGAGTCGCCGCTGGCGAACCGTCGGCTCGTCGGTCGGGACATGCCATCGATCATCGGCAGCGATGAACCAGTCAAGGTCAGCCGAGCCGTCCCAAGGATGAATCGAGCCAGCTTCGGACACCGTGGCGCGCCAACGCCCACCGAGCACTCCAATGGTATTCACGTCACGCCTTCTCTTTCGTCGTCGAATTCGAGATCGTCGTCGTCGCCCGCCGTCAGCATTACCTGTTGCTCATTGGGCAAATCGTTGAGCACCGTGCGGACATAGTCGTCGCGAGCCACGTCGGTGCCGACCTCGGTGCCCGCCCGTTCCGACATGAACCAGCGGTGTTCCAGGATCTGATGAAAAAGCTCGGCTGGCTCCAGCTTTTGGCGGACCTCGGGAGGAATTCCGTCGATCGTCGGAGTGAACAGTTCGGCCATCCAACGCATCGCTGCGATGTGGTCGGTCACGGTCCGGCCATCGTTGACCAATTGGCCCTGCCGTTCGAGATACGCCCGGTAACCCCGGATTCCGTTGAGGAGCCGACGAGCCTGATTCTCCTGAACGTCCAGACCCGTCAGCGCTTGGAGTTCGCGGTGGTGGTGACCGGACTCGACCACGGCCATTCGCATCCGAACAGTCTCCTGGCCACCGTCGCCCTCGATGACCACTTCGCTGACGTCGAACCCGAGATCGTTGAGCCGCCGAACCCGACTGTCGATCGCGTGGAGGTCATCCGCAGCCACCACGAGGTCGTTGGTCAACTCGGCCCAGAGGCCCTCGTAACGGCTGATGAGATCCAGCGCGATGGCAGCCGGATCGACCTCGTCATCCCAGCCGCCGGCCATCGCGATATCCAGCAATTCGCCAGCGACATTCGTCTCGGCAATCATCAAGTCGTGAGCACGTTGACCGTTCGACAGCGTGTCATGCAGCTCACCGGTCTCGGCATCGACAAGGGTTGCCGCCAACGCTCCGGCGTCTCGACGAAAAAGAGCGTTCGACAACGAGCAGTCTCCCCAGAAGAAGCCGGCAAGATGGATACGCACGAGCAGCAGGGCAAGCGAGTCGAGCAATGGTGCCCAAAGGTTTTGGCGTGACCAACTCTGGAACAGCGATCGGTACGGCAGCGAATAGTCGAGATGCCTCGTGATGACCACCGAATCGAGCGGCTCGCCGTTGTCATCGGTGCGCCCTGTGATGGTGCCGACCGCCTCGACCACTGGCACCTTGCGCTCATCGAGTTCTCGCAGCAGTCGATATTCGGTGACGGCGAGGTTGTTGGGCAGCTCCTTGATCGCATACAGCACTCCGCCATAGGCAACGAAGACCACAACGTGACGATGCACACCTTGAACGGGGGTGACGAGCCGTTCGTCATCCCAATCACTGAGCGCCGTCTCCCATGGAAGGTCGACGAACGTCGGATGACCCAACCGGGTCGTGATACGAAGTGCCATCGGGCGTGTCAGTCCAGAATGTCGAGCAGTGGTCGCAGGTCCAACCGCTGCGCTGCTGGTAGGCACAACGACACGACCTCTTGCTGAAGTCGGTGCCAGTACTCGGGCTGGAAGAAGTTGTCACCCTCGCGTACCACATAGTTGAGGATGAAGAACCGGTACACCTCGCGTAGGAAGAGCACCTCACTCTCGTTGAGCGCGAAAATGCGGTGGTAGGCCGCAAGGAACTGCTTGAAGCGAGGCTCCAACAGCGTGTGGGGCGAGTACGAGAACACCGTGCGATCGCCGGTCGCGCTGGACACACGAGAGAGAAAGTAGAAGTCCAGCAAGCGAGGTTCGATCCGAAACCAGTCGTAGTCCCAACGGCTGAACAGCTTGATTCTTTCCTCCGGATGAAAGGCGCTGTGCTTGCCGATCTCGACCGAGAAGTTGCCGAGGTTCCAGTCGATCAGGACGGGGATCTTGGCCCAGTCGTCGTAACCGAATCGGTCGAGCTGTTCGAGGAACTCATGACACTGCCCGCGTAGGTACTGCTTCTGCGCGGCGTCGAATCGGAACTTGAGCGAGGAGTGCTTGTCCGACAGAAGTTCGAGCAGATGGATGGCGTCGGACTTGATCGATTTCGAGGACAAAGGAATGCGGCGGGCGACGTCAGCGCAATCTCGGTGCAACAGCGCCATCTCTTCACCAAGGTCTCGGACTTGGGGCTCGGTCAGGATTCGGGGAAGCGACTGGGCAACCGGCACATCCTGGTAAAACGCGGTCCACAACTCGCCGTTGTAATGGGTGAACACCTGCGGCGTCTTACGCGGCAGCCGTTCGATCGGCGACAAGTTTCGGTCGACGTACACGTCGGCGAGCAGGTTCGCCCAGCGTGTGGACTGCAGCAGTTCGCGAGACCGATGAATTCGATCGTGGTCCTCGCGAAACAGGAAATACGACCCGTACGACGACACCTTGGCGACCACGCTGGCCCCACCATCGAGGTGCAGTCGGTAGACACGATTGGTGGAGACCTTTGCGCTGACCTCGACCACCGACGCAATCGGTCGCGGATCGCCATAGGCGCGCCATGCGTCGCGCAAGTGCAGATCGTACTTCGCATCGAGCATTGTGACCGTCTGCCGGGACATGCGGTCAGCCTAGATCCGACTGCCGCTGCTTCGGCCGTATTCAACCACGCCGCGGGACACGGGCCTCTTGTCCAGAGGCGACTCCCCTAGTCTGTGTCGCAGTGGACGCTGCCGTGCTCATCCCGGTCAAGGATTTTCGTCAGGCCAAGGCCAGACTCGCGTCCGTCGTCTCGCCGTCCGATCGGATTCGCCTGGCGCGCTGGACTGCCCAGCGAGTCGTTACGGCGGCGGCGCCGTTGCCGGTGTTCGTCGCGTGTGACGACTCAGATGTCGCTGATTGGGCCGAATCGGCCGGGGCAACTGTCCTCTGGCGACCCGGCATGGGCCTCAACGCAGCTGTCCAGGACGGCATCGCGACACTTGCGGGGGCAGGTATCGAGCATGCCATCGTCGCTCACAGCGACCTTGCCAGACCGGCACCACTCTCGGACCTTGTGATGAGCGGCGGCGTTGTGCTCGTGCCGGACACGCGTCGCGACGGCACGAACGTGATTGCAGTTCCAACCAACTGTGGCTTTGTTCCGTCCTACGGTTCGCAGTCGTTCCGCCGTCACCTTGGGCAAGTTTTGGAACTTGGCATCAGCGTCAGGGTGCGTCGCGACGCAATGTTGGCATTGGATATCGACACGCCGACGGATCTCTCTCACCCACTGATAGCGAGGGCATTGCCGACATGGCTGCAAACGAACCTGGCCAACCGGCCGTAGAGCCTGCGAACCGAGACATCACATGGTCGTCAGATCTCGTAACGCCAGCTGTTGCACTTGCAATCGCTGCTCATCCAGATGATGTCGAGTTCGGCGCTGGCGCCACTTTGGCCAAGTGGGCTGCTGCAGGTTGCGTCATCCACCACCTCGTTCTGACCGACGGTTCGAAGGGAACGTGGAATCCAGACGCTGACATCGCAGCACTCGTCGCGACTCGTCGAACAGAGCAGCGCGACGCTGCCCACATTCTGATGGGCGGGCGAGACGGAGCGACCGTCACATTTCTCGATCAGGTCGATGGCGAGTTGGACAGCGGGCTTGCATTACGTGGTGAGGTTGCGCGCCAGATCCGCATCGTTCGACCGGATGTTGTCCTCGGCCATGACCCGTGGAAGCGGTACCGGATCCACCCGGATCACCGCCACGCTGGCCTCCTTGCGTGCGAGGGCATCGTCGCCGCGCGCGATCCGCACTTCTTCCGAGACCACGGCCTCCCCCACCACCGACCACACACGCTGCTGTTGTGGGAAGCCGACACACCAGACCACTTCGAAACCGTCGATGGCCATATCGATGTGAAACTCGCGGCGCTCGAGGCCCACGCATCCCAATTCGAAAGCACCATGCACGCGACCTCGCAGGATCAACTCCTCGACTTCCGACGACGGATCACGGACCGAGTCGTCGGCCTCGGCCGCCAACACTCAGTGGCTGCTGCAGAGGTTTTCAAACTGATCGACGACCTGTGACCTCCGGCCGTCGCTGGATCGACGAACCCGAAAACGCAGCGAGCGGAAGGCCGCAGCCTCCCGCTCGAGCAAACTGACCGACAATCGTCGGCACCACTACTACTTCTTCTTGGCTGCGGCCTTCTTCTTCGCCGGTGCAGCTTTCTTCGCCGGAGCGGCCTTGGCTGCCGGAGCGGCCTTCTTCGCCGGAGCAGCCTTCTTCGCCGGAGCAGCCTTCTTGGCTGGTGCAGCCTTCTTCGCCGGAGCAGCCTTCTTGGCTGGTGCAGCCTTCTTCGCCGGAGCAGCCTTCTTGGCTGGTGCAGCCTTCTTCGCCGGAGCGGCCTTCTTGGCTGGTGCAGCCTTGGCT
>JANOQU010000127.1:0-4396 GCA_031422355.1 Actinomycetes bacterium | reverse complement strand
CGCCCATGTAGCGGCAGGAACACATCGGTGTACACGGTGGTCGGGGTGCGGATGTCGAGCACACGGCCGCCGACGGCAAGGTCGTTCTCAGCACAATCGAAGTCATCGCCACGTTCCAAGATGACCGCGCCACCCTCGGCTCGGAAGATCGACACGAGATCTGGGTCGGTTTCGCCGAGCACGACTGCGCTGCCGGCCTTGATGATTCCTGCCTTCTCCCGTGCAATGTCGGCCAGTGCAGGACCGGCGAATTCAGCGTGGTCCATCGCGACGTTGGTGATGACAGCGACCTGGGCATCGACGGTGTTGGTCGCATCCCATCTGCCAAGCAAGCCAACCTCGACCACCGCGACGTCGATCGCCAGGTCCGAGAACCACCGAAACGCAGCAGCGGTCACGATCTCGAAGTAACTGGGCATCACGCCGGCGAGCACTTCGAGATCAGCGATGGCCCCGATCTGCTCGGCGAAGTCCTCGTCGCTGATCGGATCGCAGTTATAGGCGAGCCGCTCGTTGATCTGCTCGAGATGCGGGCTGGTGTAGGTGCCGACCGTGAGCCCGTGCGCCATCAACAGCCGGGTGATCATCTGCGATGTGCTGCCCTTGCCGTTGGTGCCGGTGATGTGAATCACCGGGTAGGTGAGCTGGGGGTCGCCCATCACCGAGAGCAGTCGTCGAATGGTGTCCAGCGAGGGAGATGTGATGGCGCCGGACTTCTCGTAGTTGGCGCGCGCGTCCAGGTGCGCGAGCGCTTCGGCAAGTTTCATTGCACTGGCCGTTCGTCAGCTGGCGGCGCGACGAGGGCGCGTGTTGCGCACCGGCTCGCGCGGAACAAGGGTGGGATTGACCTTGTCCTTGACGGTCTGTTCGTCGATGGTGACCCGGCCGATATCTGTCCGGCCAGGCAGTTCGTACATCGTGTTGAGCAACACTTCCTCGATGATCGAACGCAGCCCACGAGCGCCGGTTTGACGCAGCAGGGCAAGATCCGCGATCGCGGTCAGCGCCTCCGGCGTGAAGTCCAATTCGACATCCTCGAACTCGAACACCTTGCGGTATTGCTTGACGAGGGCGTTTTTGGGTTCGGTGAGAATCTTGACGAGGGCGTCGTGATCGAGACTCTGCACAGCGCCGACCATTGGCAATCGACCGACGAACTCCGGGATCATGCCGAACTTGAGCAGATCCTCCGGCAGCACCTGAGCGAACAACGCGCCCGCATCCTTGTCCTGCTTGGAGCGAACGGTGCTGTTGAAGCCCATTCCCTTGTGACCGATCCGATGTTCGATGATCGGTTCGAGACCAGAGAAAGCACCTCCGCAAATGAACAACACGTTGGTCGTGTCGATCTGGATGAATTCCTGATGAGGATGCTTGCGACCACCCTGGGGCGGCACTGAGGCAACGGTTCCTTCGAGGATCTTGAGCAGCGCCTGCTGTACGCCTTCGCCGCTGACATCACGGGTAATCGACGGGTTCTCGCTCTTGCGGGCGATTTTGTCGATCTCGTCAATGTAGATGATGCCCGTCTCGGCCTTTTTGACGTCGAAGTCTGCAGCCTGGATCAACTTGAGCAGGATGTTCTCGACGTCTTCACCGACGTAGCCAGCTTCGGTCAAGGCCGTGGCGTCGGCAACTGCGAACGGCACGTTGAGCATCCGGGCCAAGGTCTGAGCGAGGTGGGTCTTGCCGCATCCCGTCGGGCCGAGCAGCAAAATGTTGCTCTTCGAGAGTTCGACCTCGTCGCGGCGGCCAACGGCGGCAGACTGTTGGTGCTGGATCCGCCGGTAGTGGTTGTAGACGGACACGCTGAGGATCTTCTTCGCCGATTCCTGACCGACGACGTATTCGTCGAGGAACGCACGGATCTCACGGGGCGTCGGGAGATCTTCGAACCGCAGTTCACTGGTCTCAGTGAGGTCCTCTTCGATGATCTCGTTACAAAGGTCGATGCATTCGTCGCAGATATAGACCCCAGGGCCGGCGATCAGCTTCTTGACCTGCTTTTGCGACTTGCCACAGAACGAACATTTGAGTAGTTCGCCGGTATCACCAAACTTGGCCACTGAGCCCCCTTTGCAAGTCGTCGAGTCCGAATATCAGCGGATCGGACCGGAGCGGTCGACGGCGACGCGGGACGAAATCACTTCATCGATGATGCCATACTCGACGGCCGCCGGCGCTTCAATCACGTAGTCGCGGTCGGTGTCATGATGAATTCGCTCGACTGTTTGACCGGTGTGCTTGGCGAGGATCTCTTCGAGCAAATCACGCATTCGCAGAATCTCCTTGGCCGCCAGTTCCAGGTCTGTGACCTGACCGTAGCCGACCTGACCCCACGGCTGGTGCAACAGGACCCGAGCGTGGGGCAGGGCAAGGCGCTTGCCCTTGGTGCCCGCTGCGAGCAGCACTGCCGCTGCCGAAGCCGCCTGACCGAGGCAGATCGTCGCGATGTCGTTCTTGATGAACTGCATCGTGTCGTAGATCGCAAACAGCGCGGTGATGTCGCCCCCGGGGCTGTTGATGTAGATGTTGATGTCCTTGTCTGGATTCTCACTCTCGAGGTGCAAGAGTTGGGCACAGACCAGGTTGGCGACGGTGTCGTCGATGGGTGTTGCGACGAAGATGATGTTCTCGCGCAGCATTCGCGAATACAGGTCCGAGTGGCGCTCACCACGACTGGTGGTCTCGATGACGTTGGGAACGAGGTAGTTCCGCACTGGTTCGAGCAACGGGCTGGTCATCAGCTGATCTCCTTGTCTGCATCATCGGCATCGCCGTGGGAATGGTCGTGGTCGTCGTGGGAATGGCTGTGCGAATGACCGTCGTGATCGTGATCGTGATCGTGATCGTGATCGTGATCGTCATGACTGTGGTCGTGGCCAAGGATCAAGTCGTTGTCGATTCTGGCTCCGGAGGGATCGACGATCTCGACGTTATGCAACAGCCAGTCGAGGGCCTTGCTCTTACGCAGCTGCGATGACAGCTCGCTGACGGCATCGTTTTTCTCGTATGCCTTGCGAACCTGGGCAACCTTTTGACGGACTTGCATCGCAATCCGCTCGTATTCAGCATCGATGTCATCGTCGGTGACATCCATGTTTTCGGCGGCAGCAACAGCGCGCAGACCGAGGTCCACCTTGACGGCCCGGTGTGACTGGACCCGAAGTCCTTCGATAAAGCTATTCGTGTCCTGGCCAGTGATCGACAACCACTGATCAATGGAGATGCCCTGGGCTTGAAACTGCTGCACAGTGTTCTGCACCCGCTGTTGCAAATCGCCCTGAACCATCGCCTCGGGCGGGTCGAGATCGACCAATTCGGCCAGTGCCGATGTGACCCGCTCGATGATCTGACCGCGAGCGGCATTGAGCTTGGTCTCGTCGAGCCGATCCGAGATGGAGCTGCGCCAACCGGCCACCGTGTCGTATTCGGCGATGTTCTCGTCGACCCACGTGTCGTTCAGTTCAGGCAGAACCTTGGTCTGAACCCGCAGAATCGTGACCTCGAAATCGGCCTCTTCTGTGTTGCCGTTCGGAACGGCGGTGAAGTTCAGCGTCGTGCCGACTTCGGCACCGACCAGCTGGTCGTCGAAACCGGCTGCGACCCAACCCTTGCCGACCTCGTACAACCACTCCTCGGTGTTGAGGCCCGGAATCGGCTGATCCTCGCGAGTTCCGGCGAGATCCATCGTGACTTGGTCGCCAACGGCGATCGGTCGATCGACATCGGCCAGGGTCGCTTGACGTCCGAGTTCGACGTTGACGGCCTCGTCGACATCAGCTTCAGACGCCGTGATCGCTGGTACTTCGACCCGCAGGCCGCCGTAGCCGGGGACCGTGACCTCGGGGCGAACCTCGCACGTGGCGTCAAACAAGACGGCGCCACTCTCTTCTCCGCCGGTGATCTCGACCTGAGGCGTTGCGATCAAGTCCACGTCGTGCTCGCGCACGGCCTGGGCGAGGTAGTTCGGCACACCATCGCGCAGGGCTTGCTCGCGGGCTGCGGCGATGCCGATTCTGGCCTCGAGCACCTTTCGGGGCGCCTTGCCTGCCCGGAATCCGGGGAGACGAACCTCGTGAGCGATCTTGCGGAAGGCCGAATCGATATCGCGATCGAATTCTGTTTCGTCGACAGCGACCGACACCTTGACTTTGTTCCCCTCCAGGGGTTCGACAGTGCTTTTCACAGGCTGCCGAGTGTACCGGCGCGAGTGAATCCTCGACGCGGACCGCCAACCGGGCAGCCGAAAAGGCGGGCCGAGTCGAGGTTGGTCGCCGTTTGGAGTGGTCGGACGTGTGGCGGCAGCGGTTCATCGTGCACAATGGAGGCGTGACGTACTGGAAGCCCCACGCCCTCGCCAAGCCGCACGCCGATCAACTCGAGCTTCGAATCG